>JAEEQA010000029.1 GCA_016285085.1 Bacteroidales bacterium | reverse complement strand
GTAAGTTCCGGGATGTACTCGCTGGCGGGAACCTCGCGCCACTCCTCGTGGGGCAGGAAGAAGCGGATTTTGGAGCCACAGCTGTTGCCGCACCGTGTTTCGCACAGTGCCACCAGAAGCTCTTTCTTGTTCAATTTCCACGCGCAGATTTCATACGTCACCTCCAGCGGCGTGGAGATACGCAGAAAACGCGCCCGCTTGTCGTAAATGTTGAGCTTGTACTGGTCGTACAGCGGTATCGTATTCCCCTTGTTGTCAATCATTTTCTGCCGCACGGTCATCGGCACTTCCATCTCCTTTTCGGAAAAGTGCAACAGCAGGTCGTTCAGAGACTGTGCCGGTACCACCGTCACTGCGGCGGCAAACATCAGGGTCATAAGGACTTGTTTCATCATAATTTACTCCTTTCTGCTTTCGTAGGTGGTGATTTGGATGCGCCGCTCTTTCGAGGCCGCGATGCTGTAAACGGAATTGCGGGTGTCGTTCACATTGTCGCTCACCTCCTTCTGTGCCATCGACGAACCCTCCGGTTCCCCATTGATGATGAGGCGGTTGCGAGCTTTTCCGTTCAGGTACGGCATCAGCCGCCCGTGGTCGTACTCTTTCAGATAGTTGACAAAGGAGGCGATGCGCCGTGCCGACAAAGCGACGTTGTAATCGGCTTTGTGCAAGGGGCTTGCGAATCCGCAGACCTTGATGATGACCGTGTTGCCCGCCTCCAGGTCAGTGATGAGCATCGCCGTCAGTTCCTCCAGTTTCCGGAAGCCCTGCTCCACCGAGTCGGTGAAGAAACGCTCGATTTTTTGACGGGCGTTGTCCGCCGCCTCGCCGCGCAATCCCTTGGCGTACTCGGTTTTGTACGTCTCCTTCAGGGCGATGTAGTTGGCGAGCGTGGCGCGGTAGTTCTGCTTTGTGGTCGTGGCCGTGGTGCGCGGGTCGGGCTCGTCGTTGTGGAAGTAGAGCGTGATGGGCAACAGCAGCTGCGCCCGCTCGGCCACCGGCACGGTGTCGCGGCTCACCGTGTCCTCCGTTGCTGTGGTGTCCTGCTCGTACCGCCAGTGGTAGCGGAACAGGTCGGTACAGCAGGTGTCGCCGTCCTCCTCTTCGCTCTTGGGCCGGTTGGAGGCGAAATAGCCATCGCCATCATTTTGGTTTACAGTGAAATAGATGTCATTGACGGTGGAGTTGAGAGGCACCCCGATGTTGGCCGGCGTGCTCCACTTGCTGAGGGCGCCGTCGGCGTAGAAGATGTCGTACCCGCCGATGGTGGGGTGCGTGCCGTCGCTGCTGAAGTAGAGGCGGCCGGCCTTGGCGTCGTAGAACGGCGTCACCTCGTTGTCGGGCGTGTTGATGGCGCTGCCCGCGTTGACGGGGTCCTCGAAACGCCCGTCGCGGTAGAGGGTGTACCAGATGTCGAGGTCGCCGAAGCCGTTGGGCCGGTCGGAAACGAAGTACATCACGCTGTAGCTGTCGCCGTCCACCCAGTGCGGCTGTGTGGTGGTGGTGCCGGGCAGGTTGATGCGGCGGTTGAGCATCTGCGGCTTCGACCAATGCCCGTTTTTGCCGTCCGATTTCCAGAGCGAGCATTGTAGCTGCTTGCCCGACTCACGCTCGCAGCGGGTGAAGACCATCAGGGTACGCTCCTTGTTGAAGGTGAAGTTGCAGTTGTAGTACTTGTCGTCGTTGATGGCGGACAGCGGCTGCGGCTTCGAGTAGCCGCCGATGGTCAGGTGGCAGCTGTAAATCCTTGTGCTCCAAAACTGTTGGAAAATCTCACCGTAGTCTTCCTCGCTTTCGGGACGAAGCGACGAGAAGTAGAAGACGGAATCGGGCAGCAGGATGCCGTTGTATTCGGAGTAGGAGGTGTTGATTTCCGTAGGCAGCAGTGTCACATCCACGGGCATCGTGTCGTGCTTCAGGAACTCGATTTGCGCCTTGCGCACTTCATCCTCCGCGCCGCTTTGGGAAAAGCACGCAAGGGAGGCGATAAGAACCAGAAGTGTCAAGGTTATCTTTTTCATCTGTAGTAAATTACATTACATCAAAAGGACAGGGTTCCCGACCCGCCCCGCGAACTTTCGCGCGTTTGAATATGTAGTATAGCGATATCTCGAAGCCGCCCCGCCCGTGGCTGGCCACGGTGAGCGACGAGAAGTTGAGGTCGTAGCTGAGCCCCAGATGGATGTTTTCCCACTGCAGCGTGGCGCACACGACGAGCGCGTCGTTCCACCGGTAGTAAAGGCCGCCGCCCGCCGCGAACCGGTTGCTGTAGGGGTTCCGGTAGTGCTCGTACTCGAAAAGAGAGCCGAACAGGATCTCGCGGTAGCTGTGCTGGAACGCCACGCACGCCACCGGCGACAGGCAGAAATTTTCGGTGACGGCGATGCGGGAAACAAAATAGCCCGTCACTTTCAGGTGCAGGCTACTTTTGGCGTCGAAGAGGGCGATGTTGGGTTGGGTGAGGTGGCTTACGCTCGCACCGACACTGTACCTGCTTCGCTTGTTCGGTGTCAGCGACCACGCCAGTCCCGCCCCGCAGTCGAAGACTGTAAACCGTTCACGCCCAAACGTTTCGGATATGGGATTGTCGGGATTGTACATCCCTCCTTGGTACTGCTCGTCGAAGGAGAGGGCAGCATAGTTGATGCTGCGTTGCAGGAAGCCGGCATACACGCCGAGGCTCAGCTTGTTCTTGTTTTTTCGGTCGAGCGACTTGGTGTATGCCGCCGACACTGTGCCGTGCAGGGTGCTGAACTTCGAATCGCCGGCGCGGTCGGTGTTGAACTGTACCCCGAGGCCGATGAGGTGGCGTTTGCCGTTGCTCTTGTAAACGGGGGCGTCGAACGAGCCGGAAAAGCTGACGAACGGCTTGGTGACAGCCAGCCACTGTGTCTTTTGGTTGATGCCGACACGGAAAACGCCGTCGATGGCGCCCGTGTTGGCGGGGTTCAGGTAGAGCGGGTTGCTTGCAAATTGCGAATAATGGATGTCTTGCGCAAAAGAGGGGAGGAGGCACGACAGGAAAACGGCAATCAGCAGGATGTAGCGGTACTTATCTTTCCAGCAGTTGCGGAGGTAGCGGCGCAACTCGTTCTCGCGGGCGTTGTTCTGCGGCTCGTAGAATTTCTTGCCGCTGATCTGCTCGGGCAGGAACTCTTGTGGCACAAAATTGCCCTCGTAGTCGTGGGCGTACAGATAGCCCTTGTGGTAGCCGATCTCCTTCATCAGTTCTGTGGGCGCGTTGCGGAGATGGAGCGGCACGGGCAGGTCGCCCGTCTTCTTCACCCACGAAAGGGCTTCGTCGATAGCGAGATAGGAGGCGTTGCTCTTGGGCGATGAGGCAAGATAGACGGCGGTTTGCGAAAGGATGATGCGGGCTTCGGGCATCCCGATCTGGTGGACGGCCTGAAAGCAGTCGTTGGCCAGCAGCAGAGCGTTGGGGTTGGCATTGCCGATGTCTTCGGAGGCAAGGATGATCATGCGGCGGGCGATGAAAAGCGGGTCCTCGCCGGCGGACAGCATCCGCGCCAGCCAATACACCGCGGCGTTGGGATCACTGCCCCGCAGCGACTTGATGAAGGCGGAGATGATGTCGTAGTGGTTCTCCCCCTTCTTGTCGTAAAGCGCCAGGTTCTTCTGGATGGTTTTTTGGACAATGTCATTGTTGATGACGATGGTGCCGTCCACGGGCTGCAAGGCGTTCACCACCAGTTCGATGGCGTTGATGAGCTTGCGGGCGTCGCCGCCGGAAACCCGCAGCATCGCCTCGTCTTCCTCCACTTTGATTTTAATGGAACGTTCCTTCTCAAGGTAGTCCATCGCCGTGGCGATGATTTCTCCCAACTCGCTGCGTTCCAAATTTTTGAGGATATAGACCTGACAGCGGGACAGCAGCGGCGAAATCACCTCAAAGGAGGGGTTTTCGGTGGTGGCGCCGATGAGAGTGACGATGCCCTGTTCCACCGCCCCGAGCAGCGAGTCCTGCTGCGACTTGGAAAAACGGTGGATTTCATCGATGAAGAGGATGGACTTGCCCTCTTCTTTCCGTGCCTTTTCGATCACGTCGCGCACGTCCTTCACGCCGGAGTTGATGGCGCTGAGCATGTAGAAGGGGCTGTTTGTCACCTCGGCGATGAGCAGGGCGAGGGTGGTCTTGCCCACACCGGGCGGCCCCCACAGAATCATGGAGTGCAGATTGCCCGTCTCGATGGCATGGCGCAAGGCGGCACCTTCACCCATCAGGTGCTTCTGACCGATATATTTATCGATGTTTTTCGGGCGTAATATCTCTGCTAAAGGCCGTTGCACGCTTAAAAATTTGAGCCGCAAAGGTACAAATAAAACTGAAAATGGAAAACTGAAAATGGAAAATTGAAAATGGGAAATTGAAAAAGGAGTATGCTGCGTCTCCGCAGCGGAGAAAAATGAACTCTACTGCATTTCAATGGCTCTTCATCTCATAAATCACCACCTCATTGAAAACCCCTTCTTTCTTAAAAACCTCTAACAGATATGCTTGACAAACGACGGGAGTGTTTTCAGGAAAGTCGCAGGCGTTCTTCGCCCCTCTCAATGTGTTAAGATAGAACTCCTCCCCTCCCTGCGATAGCAGAACAGCGGTGGGTTCTTCGCACAGATTCTCTTCAAAGTCTTGGATGACATAGTAGTAGGCAATCTCTTCATACAACGTTTTGTCTTTGATAAATTCCAAATCCTGTTTTTGAAAATCGAAATGACCTTTGCCGCATGAATGGTAGATGGCTTCAAAAGAGTGACGGGTACAGCGGATGGAGTCAATGGCGGAGTAGTTCAAATATTTGTCACCCAACATTACGTTGCTGCCGTCGTTGAAGGTGAGGATGGAGTGTGCCTTTTTTCCGCACCCCCGGTAGGTTTTCCCTTCAAATACAAAGAATATCTCTAACGGCAACGGGTCTTCTTCCGTGACAGCATAGCAACAGTTGTGATCCCACGATTCGTTGATGATACCCGATATTTTATCATTTGAAAAGCCGATGGTATTGCCATTCGCACTCTTTTCCGCAAATGACACCTTCATTATCACCTCCTTGTTGTCGCAAAACAGAATAAGTGAGTCGTTTTGGATGTCCATTTTCCAGAAAGGTTCTGTGCCTTCAAAATGGTATTCACAGACAAAGTCTGGCGCTGAATCGGCCGGATTGTCAGGTTCTGAAGCGCACGACACCAGCAGAAGGAGGGCAATGAAAGGGAGGAGTTTTTTCATTTTTAATCCTCCAACTCCGCCAACCGTGCCACCACGTAGGGACGATCCTCCTTGTAGGTGACGCCGAACCACTTGGCGTCGCTCTTCAGGATCTCGATGCATGCTTTTCCGCTCTGCAGGAAGTAGTTGATGACGGTCGGAATCTGGAACTCCGATTTCGGGTTGTCGTTCTGCGCCGTGAGGAACTCCACAAACTGCTCGTCCAACTTCTCGAAGAACAGGGGAGTGAAGCCCCAGAAGTTCATGGAAACGGGTGTGTCGGCCTGAAGGAGGGTTTCGGTACCGTCGGGAGCGGTGTTTTGGATGCGGTCGCCGTCCCGTCCAATCTGCGTCATCTCCTGTATCTTCACCAGCTCGCCCCGCTCGTTGGCGGTGCATACGCCGCGCGATACCGTCCCGTTCTCCGAGAGCGTGTTCGCCAGTTTGTAACCCACCATCGCAAAGTGGGGCGTGCCGGCGGGCTGCTCCCTCTTCAGGAAGTCCGCCATCACCATAAAAGCGTCCTTGCCATAGAAATCATCGGCATTGATGACGGTAAACGGTTCTTTCACAGCTTCTTTCGCCACAAGGATGGCATGGGCCGTGCCGTAGGGCTTCACCCGTTCGGGATTCACGGTAAAACCCGCCGGCAACACATCCAGTTCCTGAAAAACGTACTCAACAGGGATGCGGTCGATGTAGCGGGAGAGGATGTGCTCGCGGAAATCCGCCTCCATGCTGCGGCGGATGACAAACACGATTTTCCCGTAACCGGCTTCTATGGCGTACTTTACGGAATAGTCCATGATGGTTTCGCCATGGGGACCTAGCGGGTCAAGCTGCTTCAGTCCGCCGTAGCGGCTGCCCATTCCGGCAGCCAATATCAATAGGGTAGGATTGCTCATGGTTTCAGCTCTTATTTTATCTTTTTCAATTCGGTGAGGCCGCCTTGGGTGATGAGGAACAACTTGCCCGACTTCGTCACGGCCAGCTGCTGGTCGGCATAAACCACATAGGCGATGGAGTCTTCAATCTCCACTTCTATGTCGCTCTTGATGAGGGTCTTGTTGCGGCTGAACATCAAAATGCTGTCGCGGTCGAAGTTGGTGAGGTGGTTCTCCGCGTTCATTCCGTACATGTTGACATCGTTTTCGGAATAGCGGATGAAGTTGATGACTACGCTGTCGGCAAGGTCCTGTGTCATATCGTCGTTGGTGACACAGAAGGTGTGGCTGTGCAGATAGTCGGTGACACCCTCTTCCGTCATCTCCACCACGGCAGTCTGTCCGTTCTCATTGTCGAAATGGTTGAGAACGGCCTTTTGTCCGATGAAGAAGCCTGCGCCGCAGATGTAGCCGACGAGGGCAATCCAGGAGATGTGTTTCAGATACCAGATGAAGTCGATTTTTTCGAGGCCCATCACGGCGACACCGGCTGCGGAGCCGATGATGAGGATGCTGCCGCCCGTTCCGGCGCAGTAGGCCAGGAATTCCCAGAAGTAGTGGTCCATCGGGAAGTTGTACATGCCCATCGCGCCCGCCACCAGCGGCACATTGTCCACAATCGACGACAAGACACCGATGATCATGTTGATGACGTAGTATTTGCCGGGTTCCTGAAGCGGAATGGTGTCCAGTTTGGTGGAAAGGAGGTGGAGGTGTCCAACGGTTGCCAATGCATTTACCGCCAGCAGGATGCCGAGGAAGAAGAGGATGCTGGGCAGGTCGATGCGGGAGATGACGGCAAAGATGGATTGCTGTGACTTTTCGCCGCCTTCGTCTTTGCGATGGATGATTTCGGAAAGCATCCACATGATACTCAAACCGCCGAGCATGCCGACGTACGGGGGAAGGTGCGTGATGGTCTTGAAAATCGGCACGAATACGAGGGCACCGACACCCACACAGAGGAACAGGTAGCTTGTCCACTGCTTCTGGTTGGTATAGACGGCATCCACGTGGTGCTGTTCCTGCTCGGGACGTCCCACCTCGCCTTTCAGGATGAAGGAGAGGATGAAGAGCGGCACCAGCAGGCAGATCAAACTCGGCAGGAAGGTCATGACGATGATGTTGCCTGCAGACACGTCGCCGGCAATCCACAGCATGATGGTGGTCACGTCGCCGATGGGCGACCATGCACCGCCGGCGTTGGCGGCCACAATCACCATGCTGGCGAAGAACCAGCGGTCGTGCTTGTCACCGATAAGCTTGCGCAGCAGCGCCACCATCACGATGGAGGTGGTCAGGTTGTCCAGAACCGCCGACATGAAGAAGGCGAGGATGGATGTGACCCACAGCAGCTTCACTTTGCTGGTGGTGGAAATTCTATCGGTGATGATCCGGAAACCTCCTTCTGTATCAATGAGTTCCACAATGGTCATTGCACCCATCAGGAAGAAGAGGATTTCGGCGATGTCGCCGAGGGCGTGGATGAGCTGTGAATGGACCAGCCAGTCGGTGAAGGTGCTGCCGGGGTTGGTCATCAGGTAGTCGCGCAAGGCGGAAGTGTCAACGAGGATGCCCTGTCCGCCGCCGACAGCGCAGACCCACAGCACTACACCCAGCATCAGGGCCGTGGCGGTTTTATTGATTTTCAAGGGGTGTTCCAATGCAATGGCCGTATAGCCAATGAGGAACAGAACAATCATAAGGGTAAAAATGAACATAAGGCTTTGTTATTTAGTTGTTTTTATGTTTTGCAATCGGTTGGAAAGACGGGCTTCGGCCTTCTTCATCAGCCACATCGGGGTGGAGGTGGCGCCGCAGATGCCGACGGTTTTCCCGTTGAGGTCGGGCAGTGCGTCGATTTGGTTCAACGTGCTGACAAAAAAGGTGTTGTGATTGGCGTTCTTGCAGATGTTGTAGAGATAGAGTCCGTTGGAACTTTTTTCGCCCGACACGAATATGATGCTGTCGTAGTGGCTGGCAAAGTTGTGGATTTCCTGGGCGCGTCCCACCACACTGCCGCAGATGCTTTCGGCATAGTTGAATAGCGGGAGTTTGCCGGCAGCGGCGAATTTCTCTTTTATGGCATTGATGAGCCGGTGGTATTCGTCAAAGTTTTGCGTGGTTTGTGAGAAGAGCATCGTGGGGCGGAAGGTGTCGATTTTTTCGATGTCGTCAATGGAGGTGATGACGATGCCAGTGCCGTCGGTCTGCCCTAACAGGCCGATGACTTCGGCGTGCCCCTGTTTCCCGAAGATAAGGATCTGGCGGCTCTTGTCTTCTTCAAAATACTGTCGGATGGTGCGTTGCAGGTGCAGGACCACCTTGCAGGTGGCATCGATGATTTCGATGTCGTTTTCTTTGGCGATGCGGTAGGTTTCGGGCGGCTCACCGTGAGCGCGGATGAGTACCCGCGTGTGGCGCAGCTGCCGGAACTCTTCGTGCGAGATGACCTGCAGCCCCATGTCCGCAAGCCGCTGCATCTCCTCGCTGTTGTGTACGATGTCACCGAGGCAGTAGAGCGAACTTTCGCGTTCCAGCCACTCCTCCGCCGTGCGTATGGCATTGATCACCCCCGCGCAGAAGCCGGAGTTTTGATCAATCGTAATTTTTGTAACAGGTTTATTGTTAGTCATTTGCAATTCTTACCCCATCTTGGTAAGAAGTTGCAAATATAAGCAAAAAGTAAAGTGTCTTTGCTACTTTTTCTTACAATTTTTTATCGTATGACAGTGACGGTGCCGGTGTATTCTTTCGGTTCGCCATCCATGTTTTCGGTGCGGACAACATATACATAGGCGCCGTAAGGAGCCGGTTTGCCGTTGTCCTGTCCGTTCCAGCCTTGCTCATAGTTTTCGGTGCGGAAAATAAGACGTCCGGTGCGGTCGAAGATCATGAACTCATACTTTTTGGCGTTGAATCCGAAACCATAGGGCTTGAAATTGTCGTTCTTGCCGTCGCCGTTGGGGGAGAAAGCGTTGGGGACATAGAAATAGTAGGGGGTTGGGATGCGGATGGTTCCGTCTGTCTGGTCGGAGCATCCAGAGCCGGTATTGACGGCCAGGGTGATGTGGTAGATGCCGCTGTTGATGTATTCGTGCGGCCCGTCGAAGTCGGTACTCTCCTGACCGTCCCCGTAATTCCAGTGCCATTCGATGTTGTCGCTCGCATTGAAGGCGGAAATGTCGGTGGTGTTGACGAAGTTGTAGGAGCCACCGGCTTCAATGCCGTAGCTGATAAGGTTGTAGCCGAAACTTGCGTGGGGCTGCGGATAGACGGTCAAATAGTCGGTGCGTATCAGGGAGTCGGTGCAGCCTCCGGGCGTGCGGACGGTGAGGGTTACGGTGTAGTTCCCTCGTGCCGTGAGGGTGAGTGATGGATTCTGCTCCGTTGAAGTGAAGACGACTACATTGTTCTCGTTGGTGACGACCCAATTGTGGAACAGGGGCAGGTCGGGGTGGGGCTGTCCGTCCACGAACGAGCATAGTGATTGCAGTTGGACGTTCAGCGGGTCGCACCCGGCAAGCTTGTCGGCTTCGAAATCGGCGTGCGGCATAGGAGAAATGTCCACATAAACGGTGTCACTGGCGCTGCAGGCCAGGGAACGATCGGAGTTATACGTGCTGATGGTCAAGTAGTAGTAGCCCGTATCGGACACGTTGATGACGGAGCTGGTCTGTCCGTTGCTCCAGTTGTAGTCGATGAGGGCGGCGGGACCGGTGTAGTCGAAAGCGGGGTCAAGGGTGGCATACTGGGCCCCTGTGCATATACTCAGCGTTTCCGGCAGATTGGGAACGGGCATCTGTATCACTCTCACGGGAATCGTGCGGGAGTATTCGCACCCGTATTCATCCACAAGGGTAAACAGGTAGTTGAAGCTTCCTGCATGGCTTGAATTTGCATAGCCGGTGGTATCAGAGGTGTAGATGATGTCGTCACTATCCCAAAAGGTGGTGTCGATGGCCACGTCATAGCTCCAGTCTTGTGGCATCAGGCGAGGATCCAGGGAAAGTTCCCATTGGAACACATAGCCATTATCGGAACTCCACGTGTCGCAAACGCGGATTTGCCATAGACCGTTGAGCGGGCAGCCGATGAGGTTGCTGAACGACTGGTTGGGCGTATAGTAACCCGTGTGGTTGTATTTGTCGGAGGAGTCCACGGTGTTGGACGGATTGGACAGAATATTTTCGTCCATGTAGCAGATGCCGTCATTTTGGGCGTAGGCGCTGTTCTCGCTCCAGCAATAGTTCCACCCTGTTCCCTGTGTGTTGTCGGAGGCGCTGCAGTAGCTTCCGTCGGGTTCATAGTACAAACCGAAGAAAGCGTAGTTGTTCACATCGTTGTGGTCGGGCATCAGCAGGGCGGAATTGCCGTTGGGACAGACCAATGAGATGTTGATGTCACCGATGAAGGAGTGCTCCATGTTGATGCACACCGACAGGATGTCGGCGGCGGAGGTGATGGTGGCACCTGCCGGAAACACGGTGAAGTTGACGGAGGAACTGTAGCATTGGGTGGAGCAGTTCGGGCCGTCAGGGATGAAGACGGTGGAATCCACGCTGAGGCTTGTCCCCTGCGTGGCACCGACGTGCGACATGACGAAATTTGACACACTGGCATCGTAACCGATATTGAAAGGAATTGGGTCGTACTGGCACACATCGGGAAGGGTGGGCACGGATACGATGGGGTCGGCGGAGGCGCGTACACGGATGGTGACGGGCGTGTTGGCGTGGCAGTTGTGATTGTCGATCATGTTCATGATCACTTCCGAACCTTGTCCGTCAGGAAAGTCAAAATCGACGGAACGAAGTCCCGCGCCTTGCCGTATGGTCCCGGCGAGGTCCCATTCGAAGGTGCAGTTGGCATCGCTCTGCTCGTAACTGTAATTGTTGTCAGGGTATTCGCCGTAGCAGACGATGTGTGCGACCTGTCCGGGGCACACATCCAGATAGTAGTAGCCGTCGTCGTCCAGGTGGGGGACGGGGTTGCTTTGGTTGAAGTCAATCTGGGTGTAAATGCGCTGGCACGGCTCGGAGCAGGATGCGACGAGCTTGAAACCGGTGCCGCCCGTTGAGTTGGCGGCGGATACAAAGTGAAGGGTGAGGGCGCCCGTGGGGTTCTGGATGGTGGCAGCGGTCATCTGCTCCCCAATTTGGATGGGATTGCCGTTGTTCACCCAGTTGGCGGCCCGACCGCCAATCATCAGCGCCACTGTTTCAGCTGCTTGGCTTTCCCCGTTGTAAATGTATAGGGTGTCGGTCACGGCAATGTCCATTTCCTCGAAAAGCAGGTTCACGGCGCCGCTGTTCGGGTAGATGGTGAACCAGTCGTCGCGCCCGCCACTGTAGTTGCCGGTTCCTGCGTGGTCGTAAAGTATGGCGTTGCAGGTGCGTACGGTGGAGGTGCCGCCGCCTACATTATAGCTCGTTTGGGCTTGGGACAGGAGAAATAGCGAAATAAGTGTGATAAAAAGTGCTGTCTTTTTCAATGCGGTGTCCATTTTTTATTATAGAGGTTTACCCGTTATAATACGATTTGTTGCCTATGGCTGTTTTTTTTATGTAAAAAATAGTAACGAAAAATCCGTCAAAAAGTTACATCGGTTATTTGAATTCAATCGCTTTGAAACTTTCAGGGATGCGGATGGATGTCGGCCCGGGGACGTTGAAGCGGATGTTCTTCAGCTGCGCCTCCATCTCCACATCGTCCACCTCCATCTCCACTTCGAATTTCGTGAAGAAAGGAATGGAGTCGAATACTGCATAGTCTTCATACTCAATGTCAAAGTCGCGCATCGTTTTCAGATCGGTCATGTCGTTGTCCAGAATGATGCCTCCTTCTCCGATTTCGATGCTTTGCATCAGCGACACCGTCCCATCCATTTTTGTTCGCTGCGGTGCCACATAATAGAGTTTCCCGTCCTCCTCCACACGGTGCAGACTGTCGCTGAAATTCTTGAAATCCACACCGTTAAGGAGTGACTGCGCCATGTTGAAATCCAATGGGAAACCAAATACTCTCCGGAGGAAGGTGTAGTCGCCGGCGTAATACTCGTGTTCCAGCTTGTTGACGTAGATGACGGAATCAGGCGTGAGCACCACCCGCGCCAGTTCAATGCCGGAACGGTTGAGGTTCAGGTAGATGATGCTGTCAATGCGATTGACAAAGTAGCCTTGGAAAGCAAGTTTCTCCTCCTCTTTTTCCAACGAAACTTTCATCTGGTAGGAAACCCACTCGTAGGATATTTTCGGGAAAACATCTTCCTTTGCCGGGATGTTGGTGCTGTCTTGTGCCCGCAAAAGCAGTGGGCAAACCAGCATGGCTGACAATATAATATATTGTATGGTTCTTCTCATGGTTGCAGTTTTTTCTCAATATAACGGCACAAAGACGGTAATATTGGAAAGTGAAGGCAAAAAAAGAGGCTTCGTTTCGGAAGCCTCTCTGTGGATTATTTCAAGATGGTGATCGTCCCTAAGAATTCTTTGGGTATGAGGTCCATCGTGTAGGTGCGTATGAAATAGACGTAGCTGCCGACGGGAAGTTCCTTGCCCTTTTCGGTGCCGTCCCACGGTTGGTAGAGGGAGTTGGTATGGAATACCACGCGGCCCCATCGGTCATAGACGGTACATTCGTAGTTGTCTTCCATCACGCCGGTTCCGACGGGTTGCCACAATTCGTTGATGCCGTCGCCGTCAGGCGAGAAGGAGTTGGGTACATAGAAATAGAAGGGGTTCTGGATGGAAACCTCCTGATAGGTGGAGTCGGCGCATCCGAAGTCGGTCGCCACCCACAGATAGACGCGGTAGACGCCGGGATGTGTGTAGGTGTGGTCGGGGTCGCGGTCAGTGGAGACGCTGTTGCCGTAGGGGTCGTGAAAATCCCAGAGGAAGGTTTCCGCCTCGGAGGAGTAGTTGATGAAGTGAACGGTGGCCTGGCCGTCATCGAGGAAGGTGAGGTACTGTTCCGGACGGAAGCTGGCGGTGGGCAAGGGGTGTACAATCACCTGTGTCTCGCCTTCTGTTTCACAGCCGATCTCGTCGGTCACGGTGAGGTGGTAGGTGGTGGTGTTGGCCGGTGCCACGGTGATGGTCGGATTCTGGCTGCCCGTGCTCCATTGGTAGTGGGCGTACTCATTGTCCACACTGATGGTAGAGCGTTCGCCGGCGCAGGTTTCTGCCGGCTCCATGGTGAAGGTCGGTGGTGGCGGAACAGCACCGGCATAGACGGTGGCACTGTCAGTTCGGATACAGCCGTTGCCGTAGGTGGTGGTGCAGATGTAGGTGGTGAACATACTGTCGGGAATGACAGTGAAGGAGGCGGTGCTGTCGCCCGTATTCCATTGATAGGTCAACGCATCGGTGGTGATGGCTGAAACGGTCACTTGTTGCTGTGGACATACGGTGTCTTCCGAAACCCGCACTTCAAGTTCCGGAGTCTCGTTGTTCACCGTGACATGGCAGGTGTTGATGATGTCGAAGTAGTCGCCGTTGCAGGCGGTGTACTGCAGACGTGCCGTGTAGTAAGTGGTCTGTTCCGGCATCACGGTGAGCAGGTCTCCAGTACCGAGTACGGTGCCGGTGGTGGCGGAAGTGTCGGTGCCGAGATACCAGGTTACATCGTAGCTGGGCTGGCCGGTCGGCATAAAGCGCCAAGCCTCTTCGTGTGCCGTCCATGCACCCGTGTTGCGGCCGGGAGGCGTGATACCCATGGTGCAGTCAATGTTTTGCAGGCCGATGACACCGTTGCCGTCGTTCCATGAGGTACAGGTTGGCGCATCGCGCAAGTAGATGTCAATGATGTTGGTGCCTTCGTAGAAGACAATCATGGAGGAGAAGGTGCGGACATCCGTGCAGGAGAAGAGCTTGATGTTGTTGAAACTCAACTTATAGCTGCGGCACGGGTATTCGCCGAGAACGCCTTCAAAGATACCGCCGTCTCCAGTCGAGGCTACATAGTCACTCGTTGAGGGGTAAATGTCTCGGTAACAAGCAAATATGGTGTTTGGGAAGAGGTTGGCGTCAGGAATTGACTCATCAAAAGACCACGCGCACGAGTTGCCAGCCACACTGGTATTGAAGGTCGCTACAGAGTTGGCTCCAGCTACCACCTGTGTGTAGGTATTGCCATAATAACAGAAGGTGAAAGGCAAGTTCACCACTTCGCTCCATGTGTCGTCGGAGGCGTTGGCGAAGATGCGGTTGCCGTCGGTATAGCCGTAGGGCGGGTTGTAAGGGATGGAGAAGACGAAGTAGTCGTCGGCCTCCACGGCGGTGGCCAGCACGTTGGCACACAGGGTGACACCCTCAATCTGTGAGTTGCAGTCAAGTTCGATTTCGGGGTTGTTCGTTCCCAACTCGGCGGGTGTCACGCTCGGGCATCCGTCGGCGGAGCAGTCCATCACGGCCACGACACCGCTGGCGATGAGTTCGCAGCAGGCCGGGTCGGCCGGGGTGGCAGTCACCGTGTATTCGGTGGTGACATCGGGCGAAACGGAGATGGTGGTGCCGGTGGCGCCGGTGCTCCACAGGTAGGTATAGCTGCTGCACGAGCCCTCCACGGTGAGGGTGGCGGTCACCGTCACGGTTTGGTTCTGTCCCACGCAGAAACCTGCGGGGTTGGCCGTCACGTTGAGGCGGGTGCCGGCGATCTCAGCGTTCACACGCACGGTCTTGGCGCAACCTTCACTGTCCTCCACACGCACACGGTAGGTGGTGGTGCGTTGGGGGGAGGCTGTCACGGTCGGGCCTGTTGAAACGTCAAGGCTTTCGGCCGGTGTCCAAGTGTAGGTGTAGCCTGTGCCGCTGCCGCCCGTGGCCGAAGCGGTGAAGGTGGCACTCTCGCCCTGACACAGGATGACCGATGCGGGAGTGACCGTCACGACCGGCTGGTTGCACGGGATACAGGCCTGCAGGCATACGTTGTCAACGGCGGCAGGACAGTAGTTCTGTACAGAACCGTCGTTTTTCCACATGAAGTACAGGCGCATGTACATCCCGGAATATTCTTCGTTGTCCAGGATGATTTCCGTATGGTGCCAGTCGCCATTGTAGCTCCCGTAGGTGTTGAAATAATTGGCGTAGGTGGCGCTGTAGGGATTGGGGTTCTGGAGCTGGACGGAGCCGGCGGGAGCAGTTGCACTTCCTGCCGTGACCGTGGCTTCGGGCCCGATAAAGACCGCCATGTAGTCAAGGGAACTTTCGCCGCCGCATTTCCAGTCAAAACTGAGGACGAAATCCTCGTCGCATTCGGGGAACTCGATGTCTTTGTATGCCCAGACGTAGCTGGTCGTGTTTGTGTAAGCGTTGGAAGGAACGGTGGAGGAGGGGTCGCTTGAAATGTACAGGGCGTATTGGCCGCCGTTGTTTGTTCCGGTGCTCATCACCCACTGGTTGGTCTGGCTTCCGTTCACCAGTGTCCATTCGGAGCGGCTGGTGGCAGTTTCGAAATCACTGCAGTCATTGTTGCAGTCGCCCACTTCCACGGTGTGGGTGGCGGTGAGGGTGCAGCAGTCGCCGCCGACGGGTGTGGCGGTGACGGTATAGGTGGTGTTCTGCTGGGGAACGTCGGTGGAGACGTCACTGGTGGGGCCGTTGCTCCAGCGATAGGTGTAGTTGCTGCAGCTGCCGCTCACGTTAAGGTTCGCATTGAGGGTCACTGGGTCGGTGCCACGGCAATAGACCTGCGGTGACTGGGAGATGGAGAGGGTGGTCCCCGAAATCTCCACAGGGATGCGCACCGTCTTGGCACAATCCTCACTGTCGGTCACGCGCAGGGAGTAGGTGGTGGTAGCGGTGGGGGTGGCAGTGGTGGTCGCCGTGTTGGTGGAGCTGAGGCCTGTGGCAGGTGTCCACTCGTAGGTGTAGCCGTGGCCGCTGCCTCCTGACACGGTGGCGTTGAAGGTGACGCTCTCGCCCTGGCACAGGACGGCCGATTCAGGCGTGACGTTCACCACAGGCTGGTTGCACGGCTCGCACGACTGGATGCACACATTGTCGATGGCACCGGGAGGAGTCGATCCGCCGGAACTGTCGTTGTGCCAAAGGAAATATATTCTTTTTACCTGTCCGGAGTAGGTGGCATTGGCCAATGTGATGACGGCTGTCTGCCAGTTGGATTGCAAGTTGAAGCGTGTCGTGTTGTTCAACGGATTGTTGAGTTGAGTTGCACCGGTTGGGGCCGTGGTGCTACCGGCTGTCACAGTATTGGGATCTCCAATGTAAACGTAAATGTAGTCGTAACTGCTTTCGCCATTGGCCCGCCAGTCAAAGCTCAGGATGTAATCGTCGTCACATTCGGGGAATTCGTAATCGAAATAAGCCCAAACATTAGAGGTGCTGCTGGTCGTGTAGGTGTTGGAAGGAACGGAAGCGGTGGGTGAGTTGGTGATGTAGAGAGAATAGGAACCGCCGTTGTTGACATTGGTGCTCATTACCCACTGATTGGTCTGACTTCCGTTTACGAGAGTCCATGATGCACGGTCGGCGGTCGTTTCAAACCCATTGCAGGTGTTGACACAGTTGGTGGGATTAACCACAAAGGAAGCAGTTGCACTGCAGCAGCCTTCGGCACTGGCAGTAACGGTGTAAGTAGTTTGTGAAGTGGGTGAGACATTGATGGTTGAGCCGGTCATACCGTTGCTCCATGTATAAGTGTAGCTGCTGCATACATCACACGATATCACTGCCTGCCAACCAGATTTGACCACGCTACCGTCGGATTCGAATTTCACCGTGATAGCTCCTGTGGCGGAACTGAACGACATGCCGGCAATGCCGTTGTATAGGTTTCCGTCATTCAAGGGTGTTCCAGAAGCGGTTGTGCCCGAGTAAATGTACACTTCGTCAAAGCTGTTTTCCACATCCACCGTGACAAAGGTGATAGTGATGGTGGAATTGTTTGATGATTGGAAGGTATGGGTGAGTGTTGATGAGGAACTGTAATCGCCGCTCGGCCCGCCAGAGTCGTAAAAGCAGACGGAACTTCCGCAAGTGACGGTTGTTGTGGTATTGCTCATGTTCACGCTTTGGGCACAGTTACCGGGATCAGGACCGGAAGTGGAAGCCGTAAGTGTGACATTATCGCCATTGCAAACAATGCCTGTAGGGCCGGATATGCTTACAGAACATTGGGGAAATGCCGTAGCGATACCGATTAACAATGTGAAAATCAGCGCGAAAACTTTTTTTATCATAATGTTTTGATGTGTTGTTCTATGTTTTATAAAAGTTGGCAAAAATACGACTTTTTTTCCTCGTATCAGTGGTGTCAAGCTACATTACAAAATATTTTCAATAAATGTTGCCCGAACTTTACGAATAGTCGTATCTTTGCCGCCTCAAATTTTATTGAAAGATGAAAGCAGTGTTCATTTCCTTTTACAAGGCATTTTACATAGAACTGATCGAGGTTCTGGATAACTTGGAAATCAGAGGCTTCACCTTTTGGGAAGAGGTCCAAGGACGCGGCACGGAAACGGGGGAGCCGCATTACGGCACCCATGCGTGGCCGACCCTCAATTCTGCCATCTTTACTATCATCCCCGCAGAAAAGGTGGCTCCTCTGATGGACGAAATCCACCGACTTGACGAAAGTGCACCCCAACAGGGAATCCGTGCCTTTGTAATGCCCGTTGAACAAGTGAGTTAGCCGATGCCCGCCCCCCGCAACATCCTGATTGTGGACCGCGCCGCGCCCTCACTGTCCCGCGACCTCGAAGCGCACGGCTTCGTCTGCGAAACCCGCCGCGATATCACCTACGATGAGTTCCTTCATCTGCCCGACACGCTCTGCGGTCTGGTGATACGCAGCCGCTTCCAGGTGGACAAACCGCTCATCGACAGCAAGCCGCACCTTCGGTTCATCGCCCGCCTCGGCTCCGGCGTCGAGAACATCGACACCGCCTACGCCGAAAGCCGCGGCATCGCCTGCATCAGTACCCCCGAAGGCAATGCCAACGCCGTGGCGGAACATGCTTTCGGGCTGTTGCTCAGCGCATTGCGGAATATTCCCAAGTCCGACCGCGAGGTGCGGGGAGGGGAGTGGCTGCGCGAAGCCAACAAAGGAACCGAACTCGCCTCGCAAACCATCGGCATCATCGGGTACGGACACACTGGCCCCGCCTTCGCCCGCATCCTTCGATCTTTCGGCACGAAAGTCTATGTTTACGACAAATTCCGTACCGACATCGCTGACGACTTCGTCACCGTGACGGATTTGCCCACCATCTTGCGGGAGTGCAATGTTATATCCTTGCATGTTAATTATTTGCCTGAAAACTACCATCTTGTCAATGACGCTTTCTTGGATGCCGCCCGCGACGGTATCATCCTGATCAACACTTGCCGGGGTCTCGTGGTGGACACCGCCGCACTCGTCTCGCACCTTCGGGACGGGAAAGTGCGCTACGCCTGCCTCGATGTGCTTGAATATGAGTCGGTACGGCTGAAAATACCGCCCAAAAACGAGTGGGAATCCGCACTTCTGCAACTATCGGAAATGGAGAACGTCATCCTCACCCCGCATATCGCAGGGCAGACGCTCGAAGCGGAACAGCGGCACGCGGACATTGCCGTTCAGAAAATTCTAAATCTTTCAGAATGAAGTTGTTCCCGCGTCTCATCCGATACATCTTCCCATACAAGAAAAATATCCTTCTGATTTTTCTGTTCAATCTGCTGTACTCTTTCTTTTCGGTTTTCTCCCTTTCAATGGTGGCGCCGTTCCTCTCCGTGCTTTTCGGCAGCGGCGACAGCGTGACCGTGCGGCCCGTTTTCGACGGCTCCGTCACCGCCATCATCAACACGTTTTACTACTACATGGGAATCGTCATTCACAACTACGGACAGTTTTATGCCTTGATTTTCATTGCGTTGACGATGATTGTGCTGACGTTCTTCTCGAATCTTTTCCGCTATCTCGGGCTTTACATGAACGCGCCCATCCGCACGGGTTTTGTGAAGGCGCTCCGTCGCGATCTCTACCGCAGGATGCTGATTCTGCCGCTTTCGTTTTATGGAAAGCAGAAAAAAGGCGACATCCTCAACCGTATCGGCTCCGATGTGCAAGAGGTGGACTGGTCCATCGTGTGCAGCGTCCGCATGGTGTGCCGCGACCTGCTTTTGGTGGTGGTTTTCCTGTTCGTCCTTTTCTCAATCAGCTATAAACTAACGTTTTTGGTGCTGCTGATTCTGCCTCCCGTGGGCATTCTAATTGCCAAAATCGGGAAGAGCATCAAGCGCAATTCGATGGAGGCGCAGCAGATTCTGGGGCGGATGAGTTCCGCCTTCGACGAAGCCATCAGCGGACTACGCATCATCAAGGGGTACAATGCCATCGACCACACCGACCGCAATTTCCGGAAGATGAACGAACGTTTCTTTGTGTTGAACTGCAAGATCTTCCGCAAGACGGAACTGGGTGCGCCGCTGGTGGAGTTCTTGTGTATCGCCGCGCTGCTGCTGGTTCTGCTTTTGGGTGCAGGTTTTGTATTGAAAGAGAACGAGTTGCGACCGGAAATGTTCATCATGTTCATCGTGATTTTCGCCCGAGTGATTCCGCCTGCGCAGAGCATGGTTTCATCGTTCTATACCTTGCAGAAAGGGATGGCTTCGGCCGAGCGCATCTACCAGATTATGGATGCCGACGAGGTGATTGAGGAGGTCCCGGATCCTGTCCGGAAAGCGTCGTTCGACGACGCCATCGAGTACCGCGATGTTTGCTTCAGCTACCAGACGGAGGGAGAGGATGCACGGCAAGTGCTGAGTGACATCTCTTTTACTGTAAAAAAAGGTGAGTGTGTCGCGCTGGTCGGGTCTTCCGGCAGCGGAAAGTCCACGATGGTGGATTTGCTGCCCCGTTTCTACGACATCCAACAGGGGCAGATTCTGGTGGATGGTGTTGACATCAAACAGATAAAAATCAGCGATTTGCGTGCCATTTTTGGAATTGTCAATCAGGATGTTACCCTGTTCAACGATACGGTTTACAGCAACATCGCCTTTGGCAATCCGGAGGCCACCCCCGAGAAGGTGGAGCGTGCGGCGAAGGCGGCGCTGGCGCACGATTTCATCATGGAGATGGAGGAGGGATACGACACAATCATCGGTGACCGCGGGATGCGGCTGTCGGGCGGTCAGCGCCAGCGCCTGAGCATTGCCCGCGCCATCCTCCAGGACCCGCAGGTGCTGATCCTCGACGAGGCCACTTCGGCTTTGGACAACGAATCGGAGTTCATGGTACAGCAGTCGTTGCAGAAGCTGATGGAGGGGCGCACGACCCTCGTTGTGGCCCACAGACTCTCCACCATCCGCAGTGCCGACCGCATCCTGTTCATCCGTGACGGCCGCATCACCGAGCGCGGTACGCACGACGAACTCCTCGCACTCGGCGGCGACTATGCCAAATTCTGCAAATTGCAGGAGAAGTAGGGCTCGTGAAAAAAAAAGAGACGCAATGAGTTGCGTCTCTACAAAACCGGTTTTTCTTTCGTGATTCCGCCGCGATTCGAACGCGGGACCTACTGCTTAGAAGGCAGTTGCTCTATCCAGCTGAGCTACGGAACCGTTTCTGCTTGTGTCGGGATAGCCAGACTCGAACTGACGACCTCTTGCTCCCAAAGCAAGCATACTACCAACTGTACTATATCCCGTTTTTTCGGGCGGCAAAAATACAACTTTTTTCTTTATGCCCGATTTGTGGGGGATAACTTTTTTATCGTTCTTTTTTTATGGAAGAACAAAATATATAAGTGGTTTGTTTTCAAATAATAACAAACCACTTATGCTTGTTGTGCGGTTAGAATTCAGCGTTGAGCGGTGTTCTCGGGAACGGGATGACATCGCGGATGTTGGTCATTCCTGTGACGAAAAGCAGCAGTCGCTCGAAGCCAAGGCCGAAGCCGGAGTGCGGCGCGGTTCCGAACTTGCGGGTTTCCAGGTACCACCACACATCCTTCTCCGGGATGTGCAGCTCCTGCACCCGCTGCATCAGCTTGTCGTAGTTCTCCTCACGCTCCGAACCGCCGATGATCTCGCCGATCTTCGGGAAGAGCACGTCCATGGCACGCACCGTCTTGCCGTCGTCGTTCTGCTTCATGTAGAACGCCTTGATCTCCTTCGGATAGTCGGTCAGAATGACGGGCTTTTTGAAATGGTTCTCAACGAGATAGCGCTCGTGCTCCGACTGCAGGTCGATGCCCCACTTTACGGGGAAGTCGAACTTCTTGCCCGATTTTTCCAGAATTTCGATGGCTTCGGTGTAGCCCAGACGCACGAAGTCGTGGCTGATGACGAACTTCATCCGCTCGATCAACTCCTTGTCGAACATGTCATTGAGGAATTGGAGGTCGTCCATGTTGTTGTCAAGGGCATACTGCACAAGGTACTTGATGAAGTCCTCGGCGAGGTCCATGTTGTCTTTGATGTCGTTGAAGGCGACTTCGGGCTCGATCATCCAGAATTCGGCCAAGTGGCGCGGTGTGTTGCTGTTTTCGGCGCGGAACGTGGGGCCGAAGGTGTAGATGTTGCCCAGCGACAAAGCACCGAGCTCGCCCTCCAACTGGCCGGATACGGTCAGACTGACGTGTTTGCCGAAGAAGTCCTTGCTGTAATCGACCTTGCCTTCCGGGGTTTTCGGCAGGTTGTTGGGATCAAGGGTCGATACCGTGAACATCTCGCCGGCACCCTCCGCATCCGATGCGGTGATGAGCGGGGTGTGGAAGTAGAAGAAACCCCTGTCGTTGAAGTATTTGTGGATGGCGTAGGCCATGGCGTGGCGCAAACGGAGCACGCAGCCGAAGTAGTTGGTTCTCGGACGGAGATGCCCGATTTCACGGAGGAATTCCATGCTGTGCCCCTTCTTCTGCAGCGGGTAGCTTTCGGGGTCGGCTGTGCCGTAAACCTCGATTTCTTTGGCCTGGACTTCCACCACCTGGCCTTTTCCCTGCGACTCCACGAGGGTGCCCACCACGCGAAGGCATGAGCCCGTGGTGATCTTCTTCATCGTTTCGTCGTCGAAATTGGCGAGGTCGGCCACGATTTGCAGGTTATGGACGATGGAACCGTCGTTCAATGCGATGAACGCCACTGCATTGTTGCCGCGCTTCGTGCGCACCCATCCCTTGACACAAACCTCTGTGCCAATGCCGATTTCACTGTAATGCTTGATTGCATCGATAATTCGTGTTCTTTTCATTATTTGTGGTGTTTTTGTTTTTCATATATATGAAACGGTGCACGCACCGTCTTTACTATTCCCTAATCACTATACACTATTACTTATCCTTGGTGGTGGTTTCGGCGGCTTCGATGATGGTGATGAAATCGCCGCTTTTGAGGGAGGCGCCGCCGATAAGGCCGCCGTCGATGTCCTCGTTGGCAAACAGGTCGATGGCGTTCTTGGCGTTGCAGCTGCCGCCATACAATATGTAGGTGTTGTAGGCGATTTCCGTGCCGTATTTCTTCTCGACGAGGCTGCGGATGAACTTGTGCATCTCCACGGCCTGGGCCGGTGTGGCGGTCTCGCCGGTGCCGATGGCCCAGACGGGCTCATAGGCGATGACGACGTGCTCGAAATCCTCTTTTTTCAAATGGAAAAGTGTCTCCTTGATCTGCTTCTCCACCACCTCGAAATGTTTGCCTGCTTTGCGTTCCTCAAGGGTTTCGCCACAGCAAACCACGGGTATCAGCTGCTGTTCCATCAGGCGGTCCACCTTCTGGGCGATGACCTCGTTGCTCTCGTTGAAATATTTGCGACGCTCGGAGTGGCCCACGATGCAGAATTCCACGCCAAGTGCCGACAGCATGGTGGCGGAAATTTCACCCGTGTAGGCACCGTTGTTGAACTGGCTGCAGTTCTGTGCACCTGCGTAAAAGTTGGACTCTTCGGCCAGGTCGGTGGCAAGTTCCAGATAAGGGTAGGGGGGACATACCACCACCTCCGTCTGAAGGTTGTAGTCGGCAAGCCCCTCTTGGATGGCGTTCAGCAAATCATCCGCCTCCTCGAAGGTGAGGTTCATTTTCCAGTTTCCGATAACTAATTTTGATTTCATATCTATAGATTTTGTTTTTTTGTGGGAATGAAAATATATTCAATACAAAGAATTAACAGCGTGGTAAACAACGTGTTGGCGAAAATGACAAGCAGGGTGTGGTGGAACTGACGGAAGGAGAATACCTCCAGCATGGTGATGATGAGCTGGTGTGCCAAGGTCATCAATAGGGTGTAGGTCAGCAGCCAGCTGAAGTCTTTTTTGCCGGGAACAGGCACTTCCGTGTCGTTTTTCTTCTTGTTGACGTTCAGTGCGTTCATCAGGTAGGGACGGAGCAGGATGAAGGTCATGCAGGCGGAGGCGTGGATGCCGTAGGTGAATTGGAAAATGTCCACGACAAAGCCGGTGGCGAAGGCGATGGCGTACTGCGCCGATTTGGGCAGGTCGAGCGGAAGCAGGAACAACGCCAGCAGATATACACTCGGATTGAGGAAGCCGAAAAGGTGTATGTGGTTGAAGATGAGTACTTGAAGCCCCACCATCAGGAGAATGCGCAGGATGTTGGACGTCGTTTTATTCATCTTCTTTCATGTTTGATTTAAGGGTTTCCAGTTCCTCGCGGTAGAGGTTCCGCACGATGTACACCGTGTTGATATGGTTGAAGTCGGTGGCGAGCTGCACCTTCAGGGTGAGGAAGCTGGCCGTGGGGTTCTTGCTCTTTTCGGAAACGGTGCCGATGAGGATGTCGCTGGGGAAAATGTTGGAGTAGCCGCTGGTCAACACCGAGTCGCCCTCATTGATGTTGAGGTGTTCGGGAATGTCTTCAAGATAGACTGACTGCGGGTCGCCATACCGCCATGTGATGGTTCCCAACTGGTTGGCAGGCTGTACTTTCGCACTGATCTGGCAATCGGGATGGAGCAGCGAAATGACGGTGGCGAAGTGCTTTGACACGTCACTCACCACGCCCACAACTCCGTCCGCCGACAATACGGCCATGTCGGTGACGATGCCGTCTTCCGAGCCTTTGTCAATCATCAGATAGTTGTTTTTCTTGTGGATGGTGTTGTAGATGACGTTGGCGGAGGTGTATTCGTAGAGCCGCACGCGCTTGGTACGCCCCAGTGTGTCGGTATAATTGCCTTCCACGCCCGTGACCGAGTCGCTGCTGACGAGGAAGTTGCTTTCTTGCGCATTCAGCAGCTCCAGATTCTGACGGGTCAGGTACTGGTTCTCTTTGTTGAAGTTGAAGTGGCGCACCACCCCGTAGCATAGCCGGTTTATGGGTGTGGTGAGCACCTTCGTGACCCGTGCCAGCGCAAATCCCGGGTAATTCATCGTCCTTGAAATCATCACCATACACAAAATTTGCAGCACGACAAAAGTCAGTACGTGAAAATTGCGTTTCAGGAAATCAAGGAGGTTGGTCATGCTCTATATAACGTTTGTGATTGTAGAGACGTCACATTGTGGCGTCTAAGGGTATGAGGTTTGGAATGAAGAGGGGCTTGTGCGGTGGCAACCTCTTACTTTCTACTTCCTACTTTCTACGCGAAGTTACAGTTTCGCCGCGGTGAACTGCTGGAGGAAGCGGGCGTCGTTCTCGAAATAGAGGCGGATGTCGTTGGTCTTGTACTTGAGCATGGTCATGCGCTCGATGCCGAGGCCGAAGGCAAAGCCGGAATATTTCTTGCTGTCGATGCCGCAGTTTTCCAACACGTTGGGATCCACCATGCCGCAGCCGAGGATCTCGACCCAGCCGGTGTGCTTGCAAAGGGCGCAACCTTCGCCGCCGCAGATGTTGCACGACACGTCCATCTCCGCCGACGGCTCCGTGAACGGGAAGTAGGAGGGGCGCAGACGGATGCGTGTGTTCTCACCGAACATCTGCTTGGCAAAGTACATCAGGGTCTGCTTCATGTCGGCGAAGGAGACGTTCTCGTCGATGTACAGCCCTTCCATCTGGTGGAAGATGCAGTGTGCGCGGGAGGTGATGGCTTCGTTGCGGAATACGCGGCCCGGGCAGATGACGCGGATGGGGGGCTGATGCTTCTCCATCGTGCGCACCTGCAGTGTGGAGGTGTGCGTGCGCAGCGCGATGTCGGGCTTCTGGTCGATGAAGAAGGTGTCCTGCATGTCGCGGGCGGGATGCTCCTCCGGGAAGTTGAGCGCGGTGAAGATGTGCCAGTCGTCCTCGATGTCGGGGCCGGCGACAGTGGTGAAACCGATTCGCTCGAAGATTTCACACACCTCGTCCATCATAATGGAGATGGGGTGGCGGGAGCCGAGTTTGACGGCAGTGGCGGGGCGGGTGGGGTCGGTGAGACTGCCCGTGGCCGGTGCCGCGTCCTCTATGCGCTGCTTCTGCTCGTCGAAAAAGGCCTGCGCCTTCTGCTTTAGCAGGTTCACCTGCTGGCCGAACGCCTTGCGCTGCTCCGCCGGCACATTCTTGATCTCGCTCAGCAAGGTCTGCAACTCGCTTTTCTTGCTGAGGAATTTCAGACGGAAATTGTCCAGATCCGCCGCCGCGTTCACCTTGAACGCCTCTATTTCTGCTGTGATTTTATCAATGGTGTCCATAAATGGGATTTGTTTTGAATTTGTTGTTTGTCTTGTGTCAGAGACGCGGTGCACCACGTCTCTACAAGCGGTGCATCATGCCTATTTTATTATTTCCGTTGAAATGATCTTCACATCGGCTGTGGGTCGGTCGTAGCGGTCTTTGGGTTTGGCCGCGATCTTGTCCACCACGTCCATGCCTTCCACCACTTCGCCGAAGACGGTGTAGTCGCCGTCGAGGAAGGGGGCGCCGCCGATGGTTTCATAGACCTTGCGCTGCTCGTCGGTGAAGGACTTGCCGTACTGGTACGAAATCTGGGCCATCAGGTTGGAATTGAAAGGTTTGCCGTCCACGATGTAGAACTGCGAGCCGGAGGAGGCTTTCGTGGGGTTCACTTGGTCGCCCTGGCGTGCTGCCGCCACCGCGCCGCGCTTGTGGTAGTTCTCGGGTTTGAACTCGGCGGGGATGGTGTAGCCGGGACCGCCGTTGCCAAGCATCTTGCCCGCCGGCGCACCCTTTGATTCGGGATCGCCCGTCTGGATCATGAACCCTTGGATGATACGGTGGAACAGGACTCCGTTGTAGAATCCGTCGTTCACCAGCTTGATGAAGTTCTCTTTGTGTTTCGGGGTGTTGTCGTAGAGGGCAATCGTGATGTCGCCTTCCGATGTCTTGATCAATACTTTGGTCAGGTTTTCCATATCGCGGGTGTTTTGTGGTTTTTCGGTTGTGTTTTCTGTGGATGGTGTGGCCGCTGTTATCTCGTCAGTGCGTTCCGCGGGTGCGTCGCTGGTTTTTGATGAGGAGCACCCTGCCATAAGAAGGCAGAAAAGGGTGGCGGCAATGAAAGTCAGTTTTTTCATTTTTGTCTTTGTTGATGTTTGGATTAATATCTCTCGAATGAATCGGCGCCGAAGTACATGGCCAATTGCGAAACGTACTGGCGGTGGACGGCTTTCGCCTTTTCCGCCGTGTTCTGGTCGCCGCAGGCTTCAAAGATGCGGATGGAGCGTTCCAGACCCTTCATGCTCTGGGCGGCCTCCTGCAACTGGTCGTTGATCTGGTCTTCCGTCATCTGGATGCGGTCGGCGGCGTCCTCGCGGCTCTCTTCGCCACTGTTGACACGGCTGATGAGCATGGAGCGTTCCGACACCAACGACTGCACAGCGCCCATGGCCTGCTGTATGGTGCGTTCTTCATTTGTGACCATGTAATTGCCGCTCTTTGAGAGTTTTACACCACTGAAATCCAACGGTTGCTTGGAATAGTCTATGATTCTGGGAAGGAACATCGTGTAGATGAGTTCAATGTTCTCGTTGTGGATCTTCAGGGTGCGTTCGTCCGCGCCTTCATAGAAGTTGAGTTCTTCCTTTATCACATCCAAAATCGTGTTGAGCAGCTGCGTGCCCTTTTCGGGGTTGCAGGAGTTGTACATCTTGGCAAGTTCGATCCAGCGGTCGGTGTAGCCGGGATTGCGGTTCAGCTTATAGCAGATGAGGTCGTTGGGAAGCACCTTCTGACAATGGTCAAGCACCCGCTCCGCGCTGTCGAGCTTGTTCTCGCTGATCAGCTGTTGGGCGAGGCGGCTGTGGATGTTCTGGATGTAGTAGCAGGTGCGGATGTTGTCGTCGGAATTGTAAACGCGCGGGTCGTTCACGCCGCCCCAAGCGTACGGGTAGGGTTCCTGCGCCGGTGCGTCGGGATGGTTGACACGGTCGATGCGCGTGTGGTCGTCGAACTTGTTCATCACGTTCTCGTACAGGATGTCGCTGTCGACACGGCCGGCTCTGCCCGACTTGATGGGCACCAGGCGGTAGGCGAAGCCTTCCTGCTGGAAGTATTCCTCCAGACCGAAGTAGCCGTCGCTGCCCATGGAGGTGGCGAAATAGACGGGGCGCTCCCAGTTGTTGGTGGCGAGGATGTCGAGGACCGCCAGTGTGGAGCGGGAGGCGATGGTGTTCTTCAGGTTCCAGCGGATGCGGTCCACGATGAGGGTGCTGTCCTTCTCCTTCACGGTTCCGTTGGCGAGAACCTTTTCGCGGTCGACGGGTATGGAGAAGCTGGCGGGGATGTCCTGTCCCACGTAGGCACCGTAGTAGGGAAGGTTGGAACCGCATTTCAGGCGCGACTGTCCGTTGAACTGGGGCGGCTTGATGATTTCCATCACGGAGTTGAAGTCGCGGTACTCGCCGTTTCCTGGCA
>JAEEQA010000028.1 GCA_016285085.1 Bacteroidales bacterium | reverse complement strand
AAGAAGCGCACATCCGCAATCACTACAACGAGATGCTGGTGACTTTGGAACAGCCCATCGGCAGTGTGGAGAGCATGGACCACTCCACCGAAAAGAAAGCCACCGTCATGCAAATCCGTTTCCGTCTCTATGACGACGGTCTCGGATTCCGCTACGAGTTCCCGATCGAAAACGCGCTCGTCTGCTTCTGGATCAAGGAGGAGCTGACCGAGTTCGCGATGGCGGGCGACCACACTGCTTGGTGGATTCCCGGCGACTTGGACACGCAGGAGTACAACTACACCGAATCAAAACTGTCGCAAATCCGCGATTTGTGGGACGAAGGGCACAAGAACGGCGGCTGGCCCTGGACCGCTTTCTCCAAGACCGGCGTGCAGACCGCTTTGCAGATGAAAACCGCTGACGGACTGTACCTCAACATCCACGAGGCGGCCACCCTCGACTTCCCGACCATGCACCTTGATTTAATGGATAATGGAAAATTGATAATTGATAATTCGACCGAAATAGATACTGCCGGTTCGACATCGAATAATTATCCATTATCAATTATCAATTCTCCATTCGTATTTCGGGCATGGCTCTGTCCCGATGCCACGGGCTACAAAGGCCGCATCCAGGCACCATGCGTCACTCCCTGGCGCACCGTGATGGTCTGCGAGAAGGCCACGGATGTGCTCGCCTCGCGCCTCATCCTCAACCTCAACGAGCCGTGCGCTCTTGAGGATGTTTCGTGGATTCACCCCGTGAAATACATGGGTGTCTGGTGGGAGATGATCTCCGGCAAGAGCACTTGGAACTACACCAACGACTTCCCGTCGGTGAAAATCGGCGAGACCGATTTCGTTCACGCCAAGCCCAACGGCACGCACGGCGCGAACAATGCCAACGTGCGCCGCTACATCGACTTCGCGGCGGCGAACGGATTTGACGGTCTGCTCATTGAGGGCTGGAACGTCGGTTGGGAAGATTGGTACGGCAAACAGAAGGTGTTCGTGTTCGATTTCCTCACTCCCTACCCCGACTTCGACCTGCCCGCACTGAACAAATACGCCCACGAGAAGGGCATCCGCCTCATTATGCACCACGAAAGTTCCGCCTCCACAGGCAATTACGAACGTTGGATGGAACAAGCCTACACGCTGATGAACCAGTATGGCTATGATGCCGTAAAGGGAGGTTATGTGGGCACCATCATCCCGTTTGGCGAAGGTCACTACAGCCAGCCCATCAACAACCACTACCATTACGCCATCGTGGAGGCTGCCAAGCACCACATCATGGTCAACTCGCACGAGGCGGTGCGCCCGACGGGATTGTGTCGTACATGGCCCAACATGATCGGCAACGAGAGCGCCATGGGCACCGAGTTCCGCGAGCGCATCCATCCCGGACACACCGCCATCCTGCCGTTCACGCGCCTGCAGGGCGGCCCGATGGACTACACTCCCGGCATCTTCGAGCCCGACATGGGCAAAATCGTGCCGTGGGGAAAGAAAATGAGCCACACCATCTGCAACCAACTGGGACTTTACGTCACCTTCTACTCCCCATTGCAGATGGCCGCAGACTTCCCCGAACATTATGAGCCCTACATGGACGCCTTCCAGTTCATCAAGGACGTGGCGGTGGATTGGGACACCAGCATCTACATCATGGCCGAACCCGGCGACTACATTGTGACGGCCCGCCATCCGAAAGTTTCCTCGCTGAACAAGGCCGCCGACGGTGTCGGCACATTGGCTGACGGCAAGAAGGGCGTGATTGCCAATGCGACACGGTTCGTCTATGCCATTCCCGACAGCGTAGAGACGTGCCATGGCGCGTCTCTACAGCAACCCCGCGACGTGTGGTACGTGGGCGGCATCACCGATGAGAACGCCCGCGAGGTGGAGGTCAAACTGGATTTCCTGAAACCCGGCGTGAAATACGAGGCCACCATCTATGCCGATGGACCCGATGCTTGCGGGTTTGCCGGCGACTGTTTCGATGAGAAAGAGATGGCAGAGGGCCACTATCCCACCGGCGTCACGTACAACCCGTATTCCTACACCATCACGAAGAAGGTGGTGACGAGCAAGAGTGTGCTGAAGCTGCGCATGGCCTCGTGCGGGGGATTTGCCGTGTCAATCAGGGAGAAATAGAAAACATTAATTTTTTCATCAAAAAACGGTAAAAAAAAATGTCCATCAAAGAATCCCGCAGTCTCAGTTTTGTCATACTTACAGTGGTTTACGCGCTCGCCTTTGTGGTCGGGCTGTTGGTGTACCGGGCGCTTGATGGCACCGGATGGCACTACCTGTGGCCGCTGTTCATTGCCGATGCCGCCGCCACGGTGGTGGTGTGGCTTTTCGGCCTCGTGTTCCGCAACGTCTCTGTTTACGATCCCTACTGGAGCGTTGCGCCGCCCGTGATGCTCTCCCTCTGGGCGTGCCACCTCCACAGCTGGACCTCCGCCACGGTGCTGCTGCTGATTGCCGTCTGGTACTGGGGCATCCGGCTGACGGGCAACTGGGCGTTCACGTTCAAAAATCTCAACAGCGAGGACTGGCGCTACGCCAAGTACCGCAAGGAGCAACATCCTGTCATCTTCCAGCTAATCAATTTCTTCGGACTGACCATGATGCCCACCGTCATTGTCTTTCTGGTGATGATTCCCGGTTTTTTCGTCATAGAGGCGCCATTCCAAGCCAACGCTGTGTGCTGGCTCGGGTTCGCCATTTGCCTGGCCGCCGCCACGTTGCAGCTGGTGGCTGACACGCAGCGGCACCGTTTCGCCGAAGCCCACAGGGGACAGATCTGCGAGGTGGGGCTATGGAAGCATGGCCGCCATCCCAACTACTTCGGCGAAATCCTGATGTGGTGGGGCGTTTGGGTGATGTATCTGGCACTATGGATAGAGACGGGGACGGGCTGCTCCCTCAGCGACTTCTGCGTGGCCGGCGCCCTGCTCAACACCGGACTCTTCTGCTTCATCAGCGTTCCACTCATGGAAAAACGCCAGCTGCAGAACAAGCCGGGCTACGCGGAATATCAAAAAAGAACGAGGATGTTTTTGTAGAGAATTGCTATACTCTACATTTTCAGCATACTAAAAACCCTCTGCAAGAAATTTACGCAGGTGTAGGTGCGTAATACCATTATTTCTACCTTTGCAACCCTGAACTTATTGAAAACAACACATAAATTAATTTTGTATGAACACCTTGAAACTTATGCTGGTCCTTGCGACCGTGATGATTGTGGCCGTGGCCTGCGGCACAAAGAAGGAAGAGTCCCAAAAGGAGGAGACTCCCAAGATGCTGGTCCTCTACTATTCCCAAACCTCCAACACCAAAGCCGTGGCACAGGAGATTGCCTCCAAACTCGGTGCCGACATTGAAGAACTGGTGATGCTGGAGCCCTACGACGGCGATTTCAACGCCACCATCGAGCGCTGCCTGAAGGAGCGTGAGCAGGAAATCATCCCTGATATCCAGCCGGTGGCTGCCAACCTCGCCGACTACGACGTGATCTTCATCGGTTACCCGGTCTGGTTCGGTACCTACGCGCCGCCCGTCGCCGCCTTCCTCAACCAGGTGGACCTGAGCGGCAAGAAGATCGTGCCGTTCAGCACCTTCGGCAGCGGCGGTCTGGAATCCAGCGTGAAAGATCTGGCACAGGCCGAGCCCAACGCCGAAATCCTCCCCGGCTACGGTGTCCGCGCCGCCCGCCTCGACGCCATGCCCAAGGAAATCGACGAGTTCCTGAAAGCCAGCGGTTTCCTCGAAGGCGAGTACACCCAGTTGGCGGAATTTCCCGAACAGCACGAAGTGAGCGAGGAAGAGGCCGCCATCTTCAATGCCGCAGTGGACGGGTATCCGATGCTGCACGCCGAGGCCAAGACCGTCGCCACCCGCACCCTCCCCGACGGCACGGAATACCTTTTCACCGCCGTTGACCTTCCCCGCGAGGACAAGCCCAACATGCCGCCCGCCGGCGAAATGCAGGTCTATGTGACCGTCGCCAACGGCCAGGCACCCGTGTTTACGAAAGTGATCCGGTAATATGGAGCAGGGGTGTTCTCCCCTGCCCCACTTATCAAAAGGTGGTTTCAACTACTCTTGCACCACCGCCTTGCAGATCGTCTCGAACTCTCCTACCGTGAGCTGTTCGGGACGTTTTGCAAATAGCGGGTTCTCCGAAAAACCGTCTTGGAACTGGAACGTTTTCAACGAGTTGCGAAGCGTTTTCCGCCGCTGGTTGAACGCCGTCTTCACCACCTGCTTGAATAGTTTCTCGTCGCATCCCAGTTGTTTTTCAGGATTGCGCGTGATGCGTATCACTGCCGACTTGACTTTCGGCGGCGGATTGAACGAATGTTCGTGGACAGTGAACAGGTACTTAATGTCATAGAAAGCCTGCAGCAGGACGCTCAGGATGCCATAGTGTTTATTGCCCGGTGCGGAAGCTATGCGCTCGGCCACCTCCTTCTGGAACATTCCGACCGTCTCCGTTACCAAATCCTTGTTTTCCAAAATCTTGAAAAGGATCTGTGAGGAGATGTTGTACGGGAAATTGCCGATGATGCTCACTTTGTCGGCATACATCGACGATAGGTCCAGCGTCAGGAAGTCGGCGGGAATGATTTTGTCCGACAGTTCGGGATAGTTCTGTTGGAGGTAAACCACCGACTCGTCGTCGATTTCCACCACCTTCAGCTTTACATTTTCCTTGTGAATGAGGTATTTCGTCAGCACGCCCATACCCGGCCCTATTTCCAGAAGATTGGGGTTGGGTGCGTTCAGGCTCTCTACAATCCGCTGGGCGATGCCGTCGTCGCAGAGGAAGTGCTGTCCGAGATATTTCTTGGGTCTTACGTCTTTCATTTTTGGGGATAAAGAGAAAAAAAAGGCCCGTCTTTGCGGACAGGCCTTTCCGTTATAAGCATAAAGGATTATTCTTCAGCTTTTTCAAGGTTCTTTTTCAGAGCCTGAAGGGCTTCAAGATCACCGAGGGTGGCCTTTTCAACCTTTTCGTTTACTTGGGCGATTTCCTGGTTTTTCTTTCTGTCTTCAGCCTGAGCTCTCTTGGCGTCCTCTTCAGGAGTGAGTTTCCAAGTGCTGGTGTGCGAGAGGGTGATCTTCTTGCTGTCCTTGGAGAATTCCACAACTTTGAATTTCAGGGTCTCGTTGATCTGCACCTTGTTGTTGTCCTCCTTCTGGAGACCGCGGTTGAAGGCGAAACCTTCGATGCCGTTGGGCAGGGTCACCACAGCGCCCTTGTCGTTGATAGCGGTGATGGTGCCTTCGTGCTCGGAACCGACGGGGAAGATGGTTTCATAGACATCCCACGGGTTCTCCTCGAGCTGCTTGTGGCCGAGGCTGAGCTTGCGGTTGGCGGCGTCCACTTCCAGAACCTTGACATCGATCTTCTCACCGATCTTGGTGAACTCGGCGGGATGTTTGATCTTCTTGTCCCAAGAGAGGTCAGAAATGTGGATAAGGCCTTCCACACCCTCTTCGAGTTCGACGAAGATACCGAAGTTGGTGAAGTTACGCACGGTGGCGGTGTGCTTCGAGCCGACGGGGTACTTGATGTTGATGTCAGCCCACGGATCAGGAATCAACTGTTTGATACCGAGGGACATCTTTCTCTCTTCCTTGTCAAGGGTAAGGAGAACGGCGTCGATTTCGTCACCGACCTTGAGGAAGTCGTGGGCGGTGCGGGAGTAGTGCTGCGACCATGACATTTCGGAAACGTGGATGAGACCTTCGACACCGGGCATGATTTCGAGGAAGGCACCGTAGTCGGCGATGACAACCACCTTGCCGTGAACGATGTCGCCGACCTTGAGGTTCGGGTCGAGAGCGTCCCACGGATGCGGGGTGAGCTGTTTCAGGCCGAGAGCGATACGCTTTTTGTTCTCGTCGAAATCGAGGATGACCACATTGATCTTCTGATCCAGTTTGACGATTTCTTCGGGGTGGATGATGCGGCCCCAGGAGAGGTCGGTGATGTGGATGAGACCGTCCACGCCGCCGAGGTCAACGAACACACCGTAGCTGGTGATGTTCTTGACGGTGCCTTCGAGCACCTGGCCCTTTTCGAGGCGGGAGATGATTTCCGCCTTCTGGGCTTCGAGTTCGGACTCGATGAGCGCCTTGTGGGAAACGACGACATTTTTGAATTCCTGGTTGATTTTCACAACCTTGAAGTCCATGATCTTGTCCACAAACACGTCGTAGTCGCGGATGGGATTCACGTCGATCTGGGAACCGGGCAGGAATGCCTCGATACCGAAGACGTCCACGATCAAGCCACCTTTGGTGCGGCACTTGACGTAGCCGGTGATGATTTCCTCTTTCTCGAAGGCCTCGTTGACGCGCAGCCAAGACTTGAGCATGCGGGCTTTCTTGTGGGAGAGGATGAGCTGGCCGGTAGCATCTTCCTGGCTTTCAACATAAACCTCAATCTCGTCACCGATTTTCAGGTCGGGATTGTAGCGGAGTTCGGAAGCGGAGATGACACCGTCGGACTTGAATCCGATGTTGACGACGATTTCACGCTGGTTGATGGACACGACGGTACCCATGATCACGGCCTGCTCGTCAATCGACTTGAAGGACTTGGTGTAAAGATCCTCAAGATTTTTTCTTTCAGCTTCGTTGTAGCCTTTGCCCTTCTTATCCAACGCATTCCAGTCGAAGTTCTCGATCGAACCGTAAACGTTTTCAATTTCGCGGGGCTTTCTGGGAGCCTTCGGCGTTTCCGGCAGTTCAGCGGCTTCTGCGACAGGTTCTGCAGCGGGTTCCTCGACGGGAGCAGCAACAGGTTCTGCAACAGGTTCAACTACGGTTTCCTCAACGGGAGCGGTAGCGGGAGCCTCTTCTACGGGTTGATTTTCGGAGATAACTTCTTCCGGATTGTTAATGATTTCTTCTGCCATAGCAAAATTTTTGATTCTTTTGAATCGGTTAATTAAGTGAAACATAAGGGGTTAACTATTGACCACAAATCACAGAGCCCCTTGCGATTTGCGGGGTGCAAAAGTAGAAATAATATTTTAATTTTCAGCGACTTTCGGAAAATATTTTTCTATTTTTTCATTTCCTCCCCTTTCACCACCACCTGAATCGTGGTGCGGGTGCGCTGCTCGGCATATATTTTTCTGTTACCCACAAGTTTATGGATGATTTTTTCGGTATAATGACGAACCGTAATCAGCTCCATCCAATCATTATATTTTATAAGGAAGTTTTTCGACAAAGCCTCCAATGCCCGCTGGATGCGATGTGGCTTGTCGTCCGTGCAGATGGAGAAGCTGAGGGCTGTGTTCTGCATCAGATTTATTTTCAATCCATTGCTTGATAAAATGGCAAAAATTTCCGACAGATTGTCCACTGAAATGAAGGAGAAATCCTTCGGGAATATTGTAATCAGGAACTGGTTTCTTTTAAATATATAAGATGGAATGTACTCTGTCTGTTTCTTGGAAGAGATGACACTGCCCGGTTCGTCAGGTGAAAGGAATGGTTTTACAAAAAGCGGTATCTTTTTGTTTTGTAATGGTTTGAGTGTCTTTGGATGAATGATGGTTGCGCCGTAATACGAAAGTTCAATCGCTTCTTCGTAGGAGATGGCATCCAGCTTGACCGCCTCGGGGAAATACTTCGGATCGGCATTGAGCAAGCCCGGCACATCCTTCCAGATGGTGACACTTTCGGCCTGCAGGATATAGGCGATGATAGCCGCGGAATAGTCGGATCCTTCCCGCCCGAACGTAGTCGCATTTCCCTGCTTGTCACCGGCGATAAAGCCTTGAATGATAAAGAGATTCTCCTCTTTTTTCGCCGTGGCTGCATCTATGGCCAGCTTCAGTGCCTGCTCCGATGCCTCCCAGTCGATTTTCGCCTCCATAAAGGTGGAATCCGTAATCATCACTTGCCTCGCGTCCAGCCACTGGTTGCGGATGCCGACAATATTCAAGTAGGTGGAAATCAGCTTGGTGGAAAGAATTTCACCGAAACTGACAATCTGGTCGTACTCGTATTCATAATTGTCGGAATGGGGCGTGTGCAGCTTTTCCTCCAGCTGGTTCAGCACCGAAGTCAGCTTGGCGATGATGCGTTCATTCTGCTCAGTTAACTGGTGTGCTACATTGAAATGGTTGTCCCTCAATTGGTTGAAATAAACAAAGGGATCTTCTTGGCCGTAAAAGTAGGCGTCCAGCAGTTTCTCCAAAAGATTGGTGGTTTTGCCCATTGCCGAGATGACGACAAACAGCGGCTTGCCACTGTAGCGGGCAACGATATTCTGCAAATTGCGGATTCCATCGGCATCCTTGACCGAGGCGCCTCCGAATTTGAAAACGGGGATATTCTGATTGAAAAAACGGTTCATTTTTCTTCGTAAATTACATATAATAAAGTCTTTCCAACGATGGAAAGGGTATTCTTGTCGATATGGTCGATATTGTCGTTCAGGGTGTGCCAGGTGGGCGGGAAGCCGGTGCCGGAGTAGTCGTCCTGATGGATGATGTCGATCATGCGGACGTTGCTGAGCGTGTTGACGTAGTAGTGGTCGTCGGTGATGGGGTGCGTTCGCTCGGCTACAAAGGTCTTGCCGAAGCCGAGTTTGGCGGCTGCACTCCACACTTTCGTCAAAATATCCTGCGCGTATTCGGAGGAGAAGTGCTCGTATCGGAACTTTGCGTTGGCATCACCGACCATGTCCAGCAGGATGCCGTAGTCGGCGCGGTAGTCGGCAACGTGCGGATGTTCAGCCCAGTACTGGGATCCAAGTCCCCACCACTCCCCTTCCGGTGAGTGAACGCCTTCGGGTGTGCCGTAGTCTTCCGCATCGAACAGCACGATGTCCACCCCTATGTCGGGCCGTTTCTGGGCGAGCTGACGCGCCGTTTCCAGCAGCACCCCTACCCCGCTTGCGCCGTCGTTGGCGCCGTCAATCGGGTGGTTGCGGTTGGCCGGGTCGGGGTCGTGGTCGGCGACGTGCCGTGAATCCCAATGGGACGAAAGGACGACGCGGCGCGTTTTCTCCGGTGCGAATGAGCCGATGATATTCGTCCCTTGCAGTTTTGTGCCGTTGTAGGCGGTTGCAGTAAACTTCTGTAAAACAACGGTATCGCAAAATTGGGACAGTGCCGACTGTAGGTATTTGGCGCATTGTTCGTGCGCCTCGCTGTTCGGCACCCGCGGCCCGAAGTCCGTCTGCGCCTTCACAAAAGCAAAAGCGGAATCGGCATCAAAAGCCGGTGCTTCCGCGTACTCCCGTTCTACGGGCTTTTTTCCTTTTTTATGATCACATTGGGTAAAGAGCATCACCAATAAAAGAAAAAATCCGGTATATATGACTGCTTTTCTCATAAAACCATTATTTACAAATGATTACAAACAATATGTTTTGCTACTTTTTGGCATTGTCCGAGAAGTTCTGGCGGTTGCGCAGAATGTCGATGGCAAGGTAGATCGCGTTGCGCATCGACTGCCCGTCAGCCTTGTTCTGTCCGGCAATGTCGTAGGCGGTGCCGTGTGCGGGCGAGGTCCTGACAATCGGCAGTCCGGCGGTGAAGTTCACACCCTCCCCTCTTGACAAGATCTTGAACGGCTCCATCCCCTGGTCGTGGTACATGGCCAACACTGCGTCGTACTTGGCGTAGTTGCCACTTCCGAAAAGTCCGTCGGCTGGGAAGGGTCCAAAAACGTTGATTTTCTCGTTGAATGCCTGATTGATAGCAGGAATAATCACCTCTTTTTCCTCATTGCCAATCAATCCATTGTCTCCGGCGTGGGGATTGAGCGAAAGAACAGCAATTTTGGGTGTGGAGCATCCAAAATCTTTTCTCAGCGATGCATGAAGCGTGCGTATCTTTTTCAGAATCAATTCTTTGTTAATCACCTTGGCTACTTCAGCGATGGGCAGATGGTTGGTGACAAAACCGATGCGGCAACCTTCCGACACCATCATCATCATGGCTTCCGGTGCGGAGAACTGCTGGGCAAAGAACTCGGTGTGTCCGTGGTAGCGGAACGTGGCCGACTGTATGTTGTCCTTGTTGATGGGTGCGGTGACGACAGCGTCCACTTTTCCCGCCTTCAGGTCGCGGCAGACGGCTTGCAACGCCAGCTCCGACATCTTGCCTGCAGTGGCTTCAGATTTGCCGGGATTTATTTGAATTTCCTGTTCAACAAGATTCAGTAAATTACTCTTTTTCAGATTAATCTGCTCAATATTCTTAATCACTTGGATCGCGGGGTCCTGCATCCCTAAACGGTTCTTGTAAAATGATGCAACCTTCGCCAATCCATAAACGATGGGCGAACAGAGTTCGGTTATTTTGTTGTCTCCAAGTGCCTTGAGAATGACCTCGTAACAGATTCCATTGAGGTCGCCATGCGTGATTGCGATTTTATAGAGTGTGTCGTTCATTTATAATGGTTTATCATGTAGAGACGCAAAATTTTGCGTCTCTACAATGGGTTAAAAAAATTCAATACAGAAAATTGTTATACGGATAAATTTGAATGTGAAGTTTCTTGATTTCTTCGTAAAGCACCGATTTCATCTCTTCGATGTTCTCTTTGGTTTTGGCGGAAATGAAGAGTGTGCGATGGTTGATTTTGGCCATCCACGTCTGCTTAAGTTCTTCTAACGTAATGTTTTCCTTTGTCCGTGGCGTGAGATCATCCGGCTCCTTTTCCACCCATTTGTAGTTGTCGATCTTGTTGAAAATGGTGATGACGGGCTTGTTGCCTGCGCCAATTTCTTGCAGGGTCTGGTTGACGACGGCAATCTGCTCCTCGAAATCGGGGTGGCTGATATCGACCACATGCAGAATGAGGTCGGTTTCACGGATTTCGTCCAGGGTGGACTTGAACGACTCCACCAGGCTGTGGGGCAGTTTGCGGATAAAGCCGACCGTGTCGGAGAGCAGGAACGGCAGATTCTCGATCACCACCTTGCGGACAGTGGTGTCCAACGTGGCAAACAGCTTGTTTTCGGCAAAGACGTTCGACTTGCTGATCAGGTTCATCAGGGTGGATTTCCCGACGTTGGTGTAGCCCACGAGGGCGACGCGGACGAACTGTTCGCGGTTGCTGCGCTGGGTGAGTTTCTGACGGTCGATATCCATCAATTTCTTCTTCAACAATGAAATGCGGTCACGGATGATACGACGGTCCGTCTCGATTTCCTTTTCACCGGGGCCTCTCATGCCGATACCGCCGCGCTGTTTCTGGAGGTGCGTCCACATACCGGTCAGTCGGGGCAGAAGGTATTGATACTGTGCCAATTCCACCTGAACTTTGGAGTGGGCTGTCTGTGCGCGTTTGGAGAAGATATCCAGAATCAGGTGCGTGCGGTCCAGAATCTTGCAGTGCAGAACCGCCTCGATATTACGCAGTTGCGAGGGAGAAAGTTCGTCGTCGAAGACAGCTAATTCGATGTCGTGCTCTTTGACGTAGGCTGCCACCTCCTCCAACTTGCCGCTTCCGAGGTAGGTTTTCGGGTCGCGATACTGGAGGTTCTGCACGAACTTCTTCACGGCCACGCCACCCGCGGTTTCTAACAGGAACGCCAGCTCGTCCAAGTATTCGTTCACCCGCTCGATGCCTACAGAAGGTGTCGCTACCGCCGCAAGCACAGCTCTTTCTTCGTGTGTATCAATGGATTGTTTTTCTTCTTTAATCATTTTCCTACTGCAAAAAAAGTTTGCAAAGGTACAACTATTTCGTCAAACAAAGGAGACAGTCATTGCCGTTTTCTTGCACTTACACAAAGCGGATGGCGGTGCCATATACCAGCACTTCGGCAGCCTGCGCCATGATGGCGGAAGTGGCGTAGCGTACGCCGATGATGGCTTCCGCTCCCATCGCCTCCGCCTGGGCAATCATACGGGAGGTGGCCTGTTCACGCGCCTTTTCCATCATCTGCGTATAGGCCTTCAACTCACCGCCGACAATATTCTTCAAAGCTTGTCCAAAGTCGCTGAACATGTTTTTGGATTGAATGGTGCTGCCGCTAACAATTCCCAATGTTTCGTAATTCACTCCCTGAAGGGATTCTACTGTTATGATTTTCATTGCTTTAAAAATTAAATCGTTACCTAAAATATTAGGCGGCAAAGGTACGGTTTTTCTTAGTATTTTTGCCCGTTAATTTTACAAAAATGGAACAGTCCCCCGTCTTTTCGCAAGATTTTGAAATTCAGTCACATCACATTGTCCGAAACTTTGAAGCCAGCCTTCAGTATTTGATGGGCTGCATGCAGCATACCGCCGAGCGCCATGTGGACAGCATGCACATTGGCTGGGACGACTTGCACGCAAAGGGCTGTTTCTGGGCTATCTACCGGATGGGAATCCAGATAGAGCGGATGCCGAGAAAGTACGATACCATCACCGTCAAGACGTGGGCGAACCCGCCGCAACGGCTGATACAGCCCCGCAGTTTCGAAATTCTTGACAAGGACGGGAACCTCCTCCTTCGGGCGCAGTCGATGTGGATCATCCTTGAAGAACAGACCTTCAAGCCGCTGACCATCGAGGATGTGGCCGGCTGCGAGGATGCGATGTACCGCATGGGCGACAGCAACGGTTTCTCCATGAACCTGAAAATCGGCAGTGTCGATACCGCCGGCCTCTCCCCTGCCTGCACCCGCACAGTACTCTACTCAGACATCGACACGAACCACCACGTCAACAACACCAACTACGTCCGTTGGTTCATCGACAGTTTCCCCAGTGACTTTTTGGCGCACCATTCCCTTCGTTCCATCGTCATCAACTACACGCAACAGGCACGGATTGAGGAACAGTATTCCATTTATACAAAAGAAATTAGCGATGGGAATACTCTTTCTGTCATTGTCAGAGGCGATGATGAACTGTGCAAGATCAAGGCAGAGTGGCAAGAGCGGTAATGAAACAGGCAGCGGATGCGGAAACAATAACGAAAATTGCCGCAAAGATCAGAATCGTACGTCCATTCCGAAGTGTATTTTTCCCGTTTTGAAGGATACCGGATTCCCGCGCTGCTGCCCCAGCGCATAGCTGATATAGAAGTTTCCGGCCTTGGTGTGGAAGGTCGCGCCGAGGCCGAATCCGAAGGGGTAATCGTAGTAGTAACTACCTGATAATTTGCGCTCGTACCACGCCCCGTTGAAGAAGACATTGAGGTATGAATAGCGGGCGAACCAGAAGCGGAACTCGGTCTGGGCAATCAGATACGAGGAGGCGTACAGCGACATTTCGTCGAAGCCCTGCAGGGTGCGCGTGCCGCCAATGCGGAAAAGGTCGTTGTAAATCTGCTGGTTGCCCAGCAACATTCCGCCGCTCACACCGGCCATCCATCCCCACCGCTTGCGTATCGGCACGAAGCCGGCGACCTCACCTTGCATCCGGTAATGCGTCGTACGCATCAGCAGTCCCTCATAGACCTCGGCATCAACAGCGGTATTCGGGAGAATTCGCCGGGATCCCGCAGCAATGTCCGCACACAGCCTCACGCCCGACCGTGGCTGGATAGCATCATCCAACCTACTGTAGTTCAAACTGATTCCATACATCGGTTTGCGGAAGTCGTACGACAGGGTGTCGCCCTCCACCGCCGTCACCAGCTCCGGTCGGAGGATGGAACTGGTGGTGTAGTCGAAGTACAACCTCAGTGCATTGCTGCCCAGGAACGAGTAGGTCAGCGCAATCCGGTAGTTCATGTTCAGATAGGAAGTGTCCTTTTTGTCAAGGACGAAGTGACCGGAAAGTCCGAACGGCGTACCGAACCAGTAGGGGAAGTCGGCGTTGGCCAGCAGGTACTGCGAGCGGCGTTCGGGGGCCTGCCAGCGCAGTTCAAGCGTCTCCCCTATCTTGAAGACATTCTGCAACATAAGGTTCACCTCACCGGTCAGCATCACCTTGCCGGTGCGTTCGCTCACCGGCACCAGTCCGAGGTAGCCGTCGAAGCGGTTCACCTTCTGCTTGTCGGCGAAAAGATAGAGGTAGGCCTTGTCGCCCACGAACTCAACACCGGTTTCCCTCGTTACGGTTGCGTAGGGCAAGCCATTCATTTTCTGTGCGATGCGGGCGACGTTCCGTTCCATGTACTTCCGGCGGGGCCGCCAGCTGAGGAAGGCCTGCACGAAACGGGGCCGCAGTTTCAGCGTGCCCTTCACCATCACGGAGTCGTAGCGGACGAGCGGCCCTGCATCCACGGTGAAATCCGCCACCACGCCGTTACTGTCGGGTTCGGTGAGCGGCGACAGCGACACGGCGGCGAAGGGATATCCGTCGTTCTCCATGCGGGTAACCAGACGTTCGGCGAGGGCGGGAAAGTCGCTGGCGGGCACCTTGCCGTGGGCTGCGGGACGGGCAAGGCCGTAGTTTTCCAGCCGACACATTGCAAGCGAGTCGGCGCGGAAGTAGAGCCTCTGCCTCAAAGTGTCCTCGCCCATGCCCTTTTGCGGATACAGCGACGGCACACACACAACGAACCACAACAGAAGAAAGACTATTTCCTTTATTTTCAACAAAGTAAAAAATTCATAAAAAGAGAATGCAACAATATAAACTAATTTATATTTTATTTATTTTTGCAAACTTAAAAAAATTAACCGTAATGAAGCGTATCTTATTTATCATCAGCATTTTAGCAATATTGTCATTTATCTTTGGCGCGTGTGCCACCCAACACAAGTGCCCCGCTTACGGACATTACACGGAAATTCCTGTGAATGTAGAAGATAACGTTGCAGAACTGTAGTATTTCCTAACCGTCAGGGATGAGTTTCAAGAAAGCGTGCATAGGGATGCTCCTTGGGGTGTTCCCTCTCATCGGCTTTACACAGGATGTGGGCGATGTAGAGTGGAAGAAAATCATCGTGAAGGAATGGAACCTGAACGTTTTCCTGAACACCAACGGCGGCGGCATCGGCTTCCAGCAGGGCCGAACCCCCACCTACTACGACAAACATTTTTGGGAGATTGACCTCACAATGAACATTCATCACAAGCAGGTGCTGGCGAAGAATCCCTATTTTCCGCAGGCACGGTCGTACTCATACGGAAAGTTGTGCGACCTTTTCTTCCTGCATGGCGGCTACGGATACCAGCGTACCCTCCATCAGAAACCGTACTGGGGCGGTGTGCGCGTGCGGTACACCCTTTCGGGAGGCTTCACTCTCGGACTGTCCGTGCCTGTGTATGTCTATATCGCCCATTATGCCAACGACGGCAGCTACAGCGGGCAAGAGACGGAGAAGTACGATCCTGAGAAACACGCCATCGACGACATCATCAGTCGGGCCAACTTTTTCAAAGGAATCGGAAAGACCAAGCTGCATCCGGGTTTTTATTTGAAAACCGGCTTCAACTTCGATTTCAGCAAGGATGAGTACACCATTCACGCTCTGGAGGTCGGCGGCACTTTCGACATGGTGTTCCCGTTCGTGCAGCAGATGGCCCTCAACAAGGCCAAGCCCTTCTACCTCGGGGCCTATATTGCCTATCATTTTGGAAGAAGAAAAGCCCCTCACGAGTAATGCACATTCTGTCCACCATATTACAGGCGATTCCCATCGCGCTGGCCATTTCGGTGGCTCCGGGCGCGGCGTTTCTCGGCATCATCCAGACCAGCCTCAACAACGGCTTCAAGGCGGGCATCCTCTTCGCCCTGGGCATCGCTTGTAGTGACATTATACTCATTGGGTTATGTCTGTGGGGAACCGCCGGCATCATGCAAAACGAAACAGCCAAGCTGCTTTTCAGCATTCTTGGCGGCATCATTCTCATCGGTTACGGGTTAGTCACTTTTTTCAACCGCAAGCGTCCCGTCAAAACGCGGCATCAGGAGGAAGTATTGAACGACCCGCGCAGTAACAAGCTCGGCAAGTTCAAGTACCCGATGCAGGGGTTCGCCTTCAACATCACCAATCCCTTCGTCTGGATTCTGTGGCTCGGCATTGCGCCCTATAGCGGCGAGAATATCAACTTACAGGTTCTTTTCTTCGCCTGCATCCTGCTTACCATCTTTTGCATCGACATGCTGAAAAGCTTCTTCGCAGGGAAATTGAAGAAGGCTATCACCTACGAGGTGGCGTTCATTATCAACCGGGTGGTGGGCATCGTCTTTTGCGTGCTCGGCGTCGTAATGATTGTGAGGATGTTGTTGGAATTGTACTGGTAAATTATTCCTTACACCGTCTTCTCCTCGCCCAGCAGGTTCTCCTTCACCCATTTGGAAAGGAGGGTACGGAAGTCCTTCTTAAAGTAGCGGCGAAATACGTACTTGTCGGCATCTGCATCTTGCTCCACCTTCATGTTCTGGCGAACGGGCAGAACAGTGCCGAGCGAACGGTTGAGTTTGCGGATACGGCGCCTTTTGGTAAGGAAACCACGGTTTTCCACCAGATTGACATTCGGGACAACCGTCAACGCCCCCTGGTTCCATAAGTGGAAGATATACTGATACTCCCAAATGTCCACCTGGTTCTTCTGCAAGATGCGGAAACGGCGCTGCCAGAAGTTGGCGTGCTTCTTCTTCATCTGATATTTATCGGTAAGCGTACGGAACTCCACATTTTCCAATTCTTTCATTTTCAAGTCGAATTTCTCGAAACGGTCGCGCCATGTGGCAAAGCCCCACATCATCGGATAAGCGGAGAAGTAGTACGAACCTTCATCCAACCGGTTGTGTTTCAGAAGATAACTTCCCGAAATATGCCCGATCCGGCGGTCGGTGCGGTACATCTCCAGCATCTGCTTGCAGAAATGGAAAAAGTCGGCGGTCGGCACGGTGTCGTCAAAGAGGACAATGCCTTCCTCTTCCTGCTCGAAGAACCACTGCATCGCCTGCACGAACATCTTCGCCTTCCCCTGGTGGGTCTCCTTGAAAAGGGTTTTCATCTCGCACTTCCACTCGGGAATGAAGACGCAGCGTGCCTCCAGACAGTGCTGGTAGTCCGTGCGGTCGTTCGACAACGCGCCGTCGGCAGCAATATACAGTTTCTCGGGCTGCATCTCACGCAGCGCCATGAACAGATCGTGCGTGGATTCCACGCGGTGATAGGCGATTACAAGAATTGGGGTCTGGAACATAATCAGTTACAAGTTTATCAGGTTACAAGTTTATCAGGTTACAAGTTTGTCAGGTTACAAGTTTATCAGGTTACAGGTTACAGGTTATAGTTTTCAGTTTTCAGTTTTCAATTTTCCGTTTTCAGTTTTCCATTTTCAATTAGTAGAAAGTCTGCGGTGACAAGGGCGGCCATGGCTTCGACCACGGGCAGGACGCGGGGTGCCGCGCACGCGTCATTCCTGCTGGAAGCCGTGTACGTGACAGGATTCCCGCAGTAATCCACCGTAGGCTGCGGCATCCTTATGGACGGGATGGGTTTGAAGGCCACCCGGAAACATACCTCCTCACCGTTGGTAATGCCGGCCTGCACGCCGCCATCGTGGTTTGTACGGAACGAGAAGTCGCTGTTTTGCAAATCGTTGTATTCCGAACCGCATAGCGCAGCGGCACGGAACCCCTCCCCTATCTCAAAGCCCTTGCAGGCCGGCAGGGAGAGCATCGCAGCCGCGAGGCGGGCGTCGAACTTGTCGTACACTGGCTCGCCGAGACCTGCGGGCAGTCCTTTGATGACACACGCCACCAAAGAGCCCGCCGTGTCGCCGTCGGTCGTAATCCGGGCCGTGGACAGCGTTTCCGCTGCCACGGTGATGTTGTGCGCACGCAGCAGCAGCTTCGCCACCGCACCGCCCACCACACGGCACACGGTCTGCCGCGCCGACGAGCGGCCGCCCTGCTCGTTGCCGGTGTGCCCGTACTTCTCGCGATAGACGAACGACGAATGAGACGGCTTCAGCACGCCGTCGGCAGCGGCATTGGGCTGCCCGTCCTCATTGTCAATGAGAAAAGCGATGGGCGCACCGTTGGTACATCCATCGTATATTCCTGATACAAAGCGCACTTTGTCGGACTCGCGGCGACCATCGCCTTTCAAGGCACGGCGGTCCAGCTCCTGCTGCACAAAGCCGGTGTCGATCCGCAGGCCGGACGGGCAGCCGTCGATTACACCGCCCATGCAGGGGCCGTGCGTTTCGCCGAAGTCGGTAAGCCGGAAGATTCTGCCGAAAGTGTTCATGGATTCTCTGGTTTTTCGTCGGGTTCGGAAGCCCCGCTACCCGTAGCTGACTGCGTGACGGGGCGTTCGACGGGCATCGTGAAGATTTCGTGGCGGGTGGCGGGGCGATAGACACTGAGCCAGCGGAAGTCCTTCAACTGGCGGTCCTTGGCATGCAACTCCGCATCGGGATACAGTTTCCCGTCAGGTTCATTATAAAAAATGATGGACTGTATCTCATTGTCTTCAAAAAGAATACGCATTTCGCTGGTGGCTGCGGAATTGATGCCCACCAACGAGCTGTCCTCCTCCAGGATGTAGTACAAACTCTCGGCATTTCCGATGACATCCACGCGGGTCAGCTTGTTGTCGCGGATATTTCCCACGATGTTCAACCCCTTGATCTGGTTGAATTCCGTGTCATCATCATACACCGACGACACAATGAAGGCCGAGCGGCACAGCTCCATACTCATGTTCACGGAATCAAGGATGTTGAAACGGATCGTGTCGGCGGTCAACTGGTTCGCCTCCGACCAAACCACCGGATTGAAATACATTGTAATTGTTGAATCTTCAATATGATAGACCAACGAATCGCAGGCTCCCTGCATGTCATCACGGTAGAATTTCACTTTGTTATAGGCAAAAAAGTGCTGGGGCGACTGTGCCGTGTCGAACAGAATGTGCAATGTGTCGGAATGGAGGTAAAGTGAATCGCCATTGTCAATCAGAATCAGCAACATACTGTCGGTGACAAGGGCATAGGATTTGTCCTGATACTCCATGTAATTTCCTTTGATGACATAGTTTTTGGACGTGTCCACAAGGCATACGTTGGCCCATCCTTGGCCAAAGCTGATATTGTCGTCGTAAAAAAGACTGTCACCATAAAGGCTTTGTGCCTCGTTATGCAATTCGGCATTGCCGTCCAGCAGCAACTGCTTCTCTTTTGTAGCATACCACCCTCCATCTGTATAAAAATCGTTTTCAGTTGAATACAAATGGGTACGGGAGGTAAAAAAGATAATTTCGGAACTCGTGTTATAGGAGGCGCTCCGGCAATCGCCCGTGTAGGTTTCGTTGACCAGGTGCACAGAATCGTACAGGTCGGCCAGATTGGTTTTGGTGTTGTAATAGCCGATGCGGCTGGTCAGGGTGTTGCTGTCGCTCACCATTCGGCCACCGGTGAGGTAGTAGCCGAGGTCGTCATTCATGTCGTAGATGAGGCTGTCGGTGTAAAGCGCGGCCTGCATGTCTTTGAGGATGACGTTACGGGAAATGGATACCGTGCGGGCATTCCCGTCGTAAATGAGGAAGTCTCCGTACAACGTGACGGAATCGTTGACAATGATACGGACACGGTGGCCGAAAGCGTGGAGCTGGTTGCGGTCGCGGAAATGGAGGGCTGTGTCGCAATAGCCCACCGTATTGCCGTGACGAAAGACGACATGCCCGGTGTATTGTTCCGCACCGTCACGCAAATCCTCGTCATACTCCAGAAGATCGGCCTCAAAATAGATCTTCTTCTGCTGGGCCGAAACGGCAGCCACACAGAGAATCATCAGCGCCGATAGGAGTATTTTCTTTAGCATCTTGAAAAATTCAGAAAACTATATCGCCTCTCCGTCCATAGAGACCATTCTGTCATCTTTATATGTTATTGTCTTGATGACATTTCCCTGCGGGTCGTAATAGAATTCCTCGCCGTTCTTGGCATTGTTCTCATAATGGGTTTTTTTATACAGGACACCCGTGTCGGAATAGTTGATCTGGTCGCCGCTGCCTTTTTCAAAGTCTCCTTCGGAAACGAGGAAGCCACGGAAATCGTAGTATTCCCAGTGCCCATCCCATAGCCCGTCGGCATACTGTCCCACACATTTGACGATGTCTCGCTCGTGCCACTCCATGTATGACCCGTTCATCACCCCATCCTTGTACTCAATCTCCGTTAGTTTTACACCTTCCGGGTTATAGGTCGTTTGCATCCCGTTAAGGAGGTCGTTGCGATAGAATTCCTCTGTTTGAAGATTCCCGTTGAAGAAAAACGCCCGCAAACGCCCCTCCTTTTTCCCGTTCACCATCTCCACTTCAAGGCTTTTCACTCCTGACTTATCATAATAGACAGAAAGACCATCCGGCACCTTACCCTTGCATTCAACAGCAGAACGGAGTTCGCCATTGGGATAATACTCCTTTACGGTATGCCTGCACGAGGTGGCAACAAGTAGAAAAACGGACAGGAGAAGCAGCGTGTTTTTCATAACAAATGAATCAATTATACAGCAGTAATAGGTTGTGTTTCAATTTCTTTCATCTTCTTGCGGTTCTTGCGCCATTGCCCGAAGTCGGCGAAGAGGCTGTACAGAATCGGGATGAGGATCAGGGTGACGAGGGTGGATACCGAAAGTCCCCACGCAACGGTCATGCCGAGGGCGTTCCACATCTCGGAGCCCATGCCGTTGTCCACCGCCAGCGGCACCATGCCGAGCACAGTGGTGAGGGTGGTCATCAGAATCGGGCGCAGACGCGACTTGCCGGCCGTAGTGACGGCATCCTTGATGGAGAGTCCACGTTCACGGCAAAGTATCGTGTAGTCAATCAACACGATACCGTTCTTCACCACGATACCCACCAGCATCAGCACGCCCACAAGGGCCATCACACCCAGCGGGGTCTGCGTGAGTGCCAGACCAATGAACACGCCCGTGAAGGCGAACGGGATGGAGAACATGATGACAAAGGGATAGGTGAACGACTCGAACTGCGAGCACATCACGATATAGACCAGCATCACAATAAGGGCCATCAGGGTGATCATGTCACCGAAAGCCTCCTGCTGGTCTTCCCAGGTACCGCCAATCTTGTAGGTCACATCCGCGGGAATGTCGAGGCTGCCCATTACCTTCTCTGCATCCTCCACCACCTCGCTGAGCACGCCATCCTTACCGACCACGCACGACACCTTGACGATACGCTCGCGGTCCTTACGCTCGATGGTCGGCGGGGTGAAACGCTCCACCACCTTACCGAGGTCCTTGACACGCAGGCCGACACCGGCATTATTGTAAATCAAAATATTCTCGATGGATGAAATGTCCTGACGGAAATTCTCGGCATACCGCACCTTGATGTTGTACTCTTCGCCGTCCTCACGATAATGGGAAGCGATGTAACCGTTGAAGCGGTTGCGCACATAGGAGGCGGCGGTGGTGGTGTTCAGTCCGTGTTCCGCCAATTTTTCACGGTCGAAATCTATCTGGACTTCAGGAACATACTCACTACGGCTGATATTGGCTTCGGAACAACCCTTCACCTCCTTCATCCGCTTGGCGGCTTCGGCGGCTACAAGGTCGGTGGTCTCGAAGTCGTAGCCGTACAGTTCCACATCGACGGTGCTCTGGCCGCCCATGCCGCCGCCACCCACGCTCACCTGGTAGCGGTAGATTTCCGGATATTTCGACAAGTCGTCACGGATGTTGTCGGCGATGGCCTTGATGCCGCGCTTGCGGTCCACCTTGTCCACAAAGCGCATGTTGAACTTCACCAAGTGCGAGCCCGTCTCCTGCATGATGCCCCATGTGTTTTCGTCATCGGGCTGACCGACGGAGAAGTTGCACATCAACAGCTCCGGATAATTGGCCTTCATCTGTTCGGTAAATTCGAGCGCCCACGCACGGGTCGTCTCCATTCGGGTGCCAACCGGCAGTTTCACTGTAGCCGACAATCGGCCCTGGTCGTTGGTCGGCATATACTCGGTTGGGATGATTTTCAACAAGGACAAACTGGCACCGAAAAGGGCAAAAGCAATGATAACCACAATCCCACGGTGCGTGACACACCAGCGCAAGATACGTTCGTAGAAGCGGTCGAGCCAGTCGAGGAAAATCTGCACTGGCTTGTAAATGGCGCCGAACACCTTGCCACGGCTCGGGTTGGACTTGAGCATGATGGAACAGAGCATCGGCGTGAGGGTCATGGCTGCCAGCGTCGAGACGGAACAGACGATACTGACGATCCAGCCCAGCTGCTTGAACATGATACCGGCCTGGCCGCCGAGGAAAGTGAGCGGCACGAACACCGCCAGCAATACGAGTGTGGTGGCAATCAATGACAGCGACACCTCGCTGGTGGCGAAGACCGCCGCCGACTTCGGTTTCGAGCCGCGCTCGATATGCGTCGTCACGTTCTCCAACACCACGATGGCGTCGTCCACCACCATACCGATGGCGATACTGAGTGACGACAAAGAAATGATATTCAAGCTGTTGCCTGTAACAGCAAGATAGATAAACGAGGCCACCAAGGAAACCGGGATGACGATGGCGACGATGAAGGTGGCGCGCCACCGGCCGAGGAAGAAGAGCACCACAAGGACAACCAGCGCAAGAATGATGAGGATGGTCGCCTCCAAGCTTTCCACCGTGTTGGTGATGCTGTCGGAAGTGTTGGCGATAATGCCGATTTCCACATCTGGCGGAAGAGTCTTCTGAATATCCGGCAGAACGTCCATCACCTTCTTGGAAATCTGCACCGAGTTGGCGCCCGACTGTTTCTGCACGATAATCATCGCCCCACGGTCGCCGTTGTTGTAAACCTCCTGCATTCGCTCCTGCACCGTGTCTTTCACGACGGCAACATCGCTCAGGTAGATGTTGCGGTTGTTATAGCTGCCCACCACGATGCTCTTCATCTGGGCGGCATCTTTGAACTCGCCCTCCACACGCATGGAGTAGGTTTCGGAGCCGATGTCGATGGCACCGAGCGGCAGGTTGCGGTTTTCCGCGCCCACCACGGCGGCGATGGCCTCGATGCTCAAGTTGTACGCCTCCAGCTTGTAGGGGTCGCAATAGATGGCGATTTCACGCTGCGGCGCACCCGAGATGGAGACAGTGCCCACACCGCCGATACGGCTGATGGGCGACGCCACACGGTCGTCGAGAATCTTGTACAGCGCGTTCGTGCTCTCGCCCGACTTCACCGAAAGCATCAGGATCGGGATGTCGTCCATGCTGAACTTGAACAGGTAGGGCGTGTTGCAGTCGTCGGGAAGCATGGAGCTGGTCATGTCCAACTTGTCACGCACGTCGTTCGTCGCCTCGTCGATGTCCACACCCTCCTCGAACTCCATCGTGATGATGGAGTAGTTCTCTTTGGAGGAAGAGGTCATCTCCTTCAGGTCGCTGACGCTGTTGAGCACGTTCTCCAACGGCTTGGTGACATTGTTCTCGATATCGGCGGCACTTGCACCCGCATACACCGTGAAGACCATAATGTGGTTTTCACCCATGTTCGGGAAAAGGTCAACCGGAAGTTTGGAAAAGCTGAAAATACCGATGATAGCGACAGCGACATAGACCAGCGCTGTCATAATCGGCTTGTTTACAGAAGATTGATAAAGGCTCATTATTTATAATGAAATAATTACTTTGTATAAAGTGAAAACATCTGTTATTTTCTGTCCTGAAGTCTTTTGATCCACGCCATCATCGGGACGACACGGCTGACGAAGTTGCCGCTGATGTTGACCTGCTCTTCGGAAAGCATCGGTTCGGCATTGCGGTCGATGACATAGGCACGTCCCGTATAGGAGCCCGAAATCTTTGCCTTCTTCACTTTGTCGAGCTTGATGGTACCGGTACTCATCACATAGAACTTGGTGTCGCTTTCGGCGATGCCAACCACTTGGCTTTCAGAGAATTTTCCACCGATCATATCCGTGTAGCGGAAATCAGCCAAATCCTCTTCCGTCAGGACATTGTTCACGGTGAGCGTGGCGCCCGACTTGAGGTTGTTGCCGCTCAGACGGTAGCAGAAAATCGGGAAGGTGATCTGATCCTCGTTTTCGATTTTCATCAATTCACTGACATCCATATCCATAGCCATACCGACATAAAAAGGAACGGAAGCGTTGGTGCCTTTCATCACAATGCTGGAAGCGTACTCCGTCTCGCCGCCATTGTTGACAACAGAGGTTGCACTACCCGTAATATTGCCGAACAAATCATCCCAGAAATCCGAACAGGAGGCAAAAAGAACAACGGCGCAAAAAGCAACAACGGCTACAACAAATTTTCTCATAACAAAACAAGTTAAATTATTAATATACAATACTATACCACACAATACGTCATATTACAAAAACGAGGGCAAAAGTAGCATTTTTTTTGGAAATATGAATCCACTGATTTTTTTGTCTGACGAAGCGGCGTACGCGATTTGCGAAAAATGTAGTACCTTTGCCCCCGCAAATTTGCAATGTGAAAATGCTGACAGATAGAACATTATTTTTGGACCGTGACGGTGTTATAAACGTCCAGTTGGTCGGCGACTATGTGAAAAACGTTTCCGAGCTGGAGTTTCGGGAGGATTTTCTGAAATCCATTCCTCTCATTGTCAAAAACTTCAGAAAGGTCTTCATTGTCACCAACCAGCAATGCATTGCCAAGGGATTGTGTTCAAAAGACGATGTGGACGAAGTTCACCGCCACCTGCTGGAGGTTCTGGAAAGCCACGGTCTGCACATTACAAATATATATGTGTGTCCCCATCTGGCCGGCAGCGGCTGTCCGTGCCGCAAGCCCGCCACGGGATTGGCGATGCAGGCCAAAGCCGATTATCCCGACATCGACTTTGCCCGCTCGGTGATGGTCGGCGACAGCGCCAGCGACATGCGTTTCGGCCGCAGCTGCGGGATGGAAACCGTCTTCATCGGCAAGATCACGGACGAGAACCGCACCGACATCCTCGCCGATTCCGATCACATTGTAAACTCTGTTTATCAATATCTTAGTCAATTATCCTAACATGCACTTCCTGTTCTACTTCATTCTCTATCCCCTGTCGCTGCTGCCGCTGCCGCTGCTGTACGGAATTGCATGGCTTTTCTACCTCATTGTCAGATATGTAATAGGCTATCGTAAAGAAATCATTACCAATAATTTGAAGAGATCTTTTCCCGAAAAAAACGAGAAAGAGATACGTCAGATGCGAAATGCCTACTACCGCCACCTCGCCCGCATCGCGGCGGAGATGCTGAAAATGCTGACGATGTCGCGCCGCAACGTGATGCGCCGCTACCGCTGCGAAAATCCGGAACTGGTCAACCGATTTTACGAACAGGGCAAAAGTGTCATCCTGATGTCGGCGCACTACAACAACTGGGAATGGATGATCATCAGCCTGCCCATGCAGTACCGGCACCACGGCGTGGGGGTAGGCAAGGCCAACAGCAACAAGGCGTTCGAGAAGCTCATCAACCGCGCCCGCACCCGCTACGGCACCGAGGTCGTGTTCGCCGACCATGTGCGCGAGGTGTTCGAACGATGCGAACTCGGCCACACGCCCGCCGCCTACATGATGCTGTCGGACCAGTCTCCCAACAACGTAAACAAAAGCTACCGCACCACCTTCCTCAACCAGCCGTCGGCCATGATCTACGGGGCAGAGCATTTTGCCAAGAAGTATGACATCCCCGTCATCTATTACGAAGTCATCCGGGAAAGAATCGGACACTATAAGATTGTGAACCACCTCATTACCGAACGCCCGACGGAAACGGAGTATGGTGAAATCACAGAAGCCTACGCGCGCCATCTGGAAGCCACCATCCGCCGCGAACCAACCGGCTGGCTGTGGAGCCACCGCCGCTGGAAACTCAAGTTGAATTAATATCCTCGTTATGAAAAAAATACTGATTTTCACCATCGCTATCTGCCTCGCGGCCGTCCCCGTCATGGCACAGAAAAACATTCTGTTCCTCCTGCCGTTGGAGGCGGATAAAGCCGCACAGACAGATATTGAAAACATTAATAGCCAACAGGATATAGACAATATTTTTGGGAAAAGTCTCATCCATTTCTGGGAGGGGGCGCAAATCGCCATTTCGGAACTTGGCGACGAAGGCTACGATTTCCATGTCATTGTACGCGACGTGATCGATACCAACAAGTTAAGCACTGTGCTTGAAGAGTTTGAGCATCAAAAAGTTGACCTGATTGTCGCTCCTCTTTACGGCAAGATGTTCCCAACGGTGGCGGAATTCGGCCACAGGCACAAGATTCCGGTCGTCAATCCCTTCACAACCCGTCACGACATCATTGAGGGCAACCCGTACATTTACAAGGCGAACCCGTCATTGTCGGCACGGGCCTCTTACCTCTACAACCAGCATCCCGAAGCCAACTTCATCTTATGGTTGAATGACACCCGTGCCTCCCTTGACGCGGAAGCCTACCAGACTTTTTTTGATGAAAACAATATTGCCTATCACAAAGTGCCCGACAGCATCTTTTTCGGGACCTATCTCTCTCCGGCCAGGGAGAATGTAGTCATTGCTTGTTTCAACAACGCGCAGTCGTTTTCCAATGGAATGACCAAGATATTGCAATCCACTAAATTGCCTGATTTTATGTGGGTTATTCCTGAGGGATGGATACTATTGGACGAATTCAACATTGAAAACATGAACGGGCTGAATGTCAATTATTTTGCCAGTTATTTTGCCGACGACGCGAACGAACACACGCAAGTTTTCAATTACAAATATGGAGAACGGTTCCATTGTCTTCCCTCTATCCGCAACTACGCCTATCAAGGATACGACATTGCAAAGTTCTTTATTTCTATGATTCTCAACGACTATCGCACACCCAATATCGAGCCGATTGCCTACGATTTTCAGTTCAAAAGAATTGACAAAGGCGGTTTTGAGAATGTCAAGGCCCGGCTGATTCATCTTCAAAACTATGAATTCAAAGAGGTGAAATAATTTCATTTCAAAAAATAATATTATTTAAAATAATCAAAATCAAAACATTATGGGAAAAGTTAAAATTGGTATCAATGGTTTCGGCCGTATCGGCCGTCTGGTAATGCGTGCCTCTGTGGAGCACGAGGATTTGGAAGTGGTTGCCATCAACGACCTGCTTCAGGTGGACTACATGGCCTATCTGCTCAAGCACGACTCCGTACACGGCCGTTTCAACGGCACGGTTTCGGTAGAGGGCGACACGCTCATCGTGAACGGCAACCGCATCCGCGTGACCGCCGAGAAAGATCCGGCCAACCTGAAGTGGGATGAAGCCGGTGCGGAATACATCGTCGAGTCCACCGGATTGTTCCTCACGCAGGAGACTGCCGTGAAGCACATCCAGGCCGGCGGCAAGAAAGTGGTCATGTCGGCTCCCTCCAAGGACGACACCCCGATGTTCGTGATGGGCGTCAACCACCACGAATATGCCGGACAGGACATCGTTTCCAACGCTTCCTGCACCACCAACTGCCTCGCCCCTATGGTGAAGGTGATCCACGAGAACTTCGGCATGGTGGAAGGCCTGATGACGACGGTCCATGCCACCACCGCCACCCAGAAGATCGTGGATGGTCCCTCCGTGAAGGACTGGCGCGGCGGACGTGCCGCCAACGGCAACATCATCCCCTCGACCACAGGCGCCGCCAAGGCCGTCACCAAGGTGATCCCCTCACTCAAGGGCAAGCTCACCGGCATGGCTTTCCGCGTCCCCACCCTCGACGTTTCCGTGGTGGACCTCACCTGCCGTCTGGAAAAAGCCACCAACTACGATGAAATCAAGGCCGCGATGAAACGCGCCTCCGAGAACGAGCTGAAGGGCATCCTCGGCTACACCGAAGAGCCGGTCGTTTCCTCCGACTTCATCAGCGATCCGCACACCTCCATTTTCGACGCCACCGCCGGCATCATGCTGAACGAGCACTTCGTGAAGCTGATCTCCTGGTACGACAACGAATGGGGCTATTCCAACAAGGTGCTGGAACTCATCAGCCACATGGCCAAACAGAACGA
>JAEEQA010000107.1 GCA_016285085.1 Bacteroidales bacterium | reverse complement strand
TTTCTTTAAACTGACAGAGAAGATATTCCCGTCTGACGGAACATTGTTCGACAGGTGGTTCCACTAAAACCTTTCTTTTCTTTTTATACCCGATAATAAAAACCTTTTATAACTTTGCACTATAAAAAACAAAGAGATGCTCAGTTTCATTCTTATAGCAGCGATTGTGATAATCTACTATAGAAAAACTCGGCATGAACCGTGGGATGGCAAGTTATTTTAGTGCTTGATGCACGGATATTTAGGAGTATGGTTTACAATTTCAAGCTGTTCAATGATTGAAAAACTTTATTCTATATGAAATTGTTTGATTAAATGACAAAGCCACCGGTCTCCGTATTCGTTCATCCATGTTTTCAATGTGTTCCCGTCAAAATTCTGTTTTCCGATCCCGTCTGAAACGTCCCGCATTGAACCAGCAAACACTTGCGCCTCATAATTGTCCCCAGTCTTATTATAGACAAGTCTTACACAGTTCTCATGATACTCCAAGACAAAACAAACATCAGCTGTTTTTTCAAACATTTCTCCTTCGACGTACATGACAATGTCCATATCGTACGCCCATAGCAATGCAGATTCAACATAGCCGTCGTATTCAACTTGAAGGTCTTCGTAAGGATCGTGAAGAGGGTACATAATTCAAAATAATTTAAGATTTTACTACGCTGCAAAAATACAAAAAAATACCTCTGGTCCGCTTTTTGGCGCAGTGGGGTGGTACTTTTGCCGCATGATTTTTAAACGACAAGATTATGGAAGCACACAGCAAATTCTACATGGACTGCCATCTCGCAGGCCGCAAGTATCACGACGCCGACATGGTTTGGGACAAACTGCGCATCGGTACGACCCTGCGTCTGGAACGCGAAGCCGACAACCGCTACGACCCCGAGGCGGTGCAGGTCATCTTCAACCACGAAGGCGAGGACTTCCTCCTCGGCTATATTCCCCGTGGCAACAACCGTAGCCTTTCGCCTTTCTTCGACATGGACTATACCGACATCTTCGACTGCCGCATCAGCCGCATCAGTCCCGAGGAGCATCCCGAAGAGCAGATCCAACTGACAATCCGGATCAAGAGGAAGGGGATTGGTTTGTAAAGTTGACAAAAAAGGAGGGAACAAGATCCTATTGGTTTTGTCAGCCACTGAATGATATATAAATTCCTTATGGTTATATTTGTTCATTTTCTTTTCGATGGCAAAAAGAAAACGAACCAAAGCCGCGAGTAAGCGAGCAAAAAGAAAGTTTGCTCGCTTACTCGAGCGAGAGCGGCTTATACAAAAGAAATGCGCTTTGCCGCTGTACGATTTTTCCCTAAAATTGGCCGTTTCTTGCTAAAACGCGAAAACTGCACCGCTCATTCCGTTCGCAGTGCTTCGGACAGCTCGCGTTTCTTCACGCTCGAAACGACACAATTTCTTAACGGCAAAAATTGCAAGGCGGCGTGTGACTTCGGAATCGCGCCGTATTTCTGGAAATAGTGATTTAATTGCACTCACCTTGGAGAGGTGATATTCTATTAGCCCCAGATAAGGCCGTCAGGCCGCAATCTGGGGTGCGGGCAGGCCCGTGTGTCCGCCCGCGGCACGGGCGACAGGTACGGAAGAATACCGAGGGTGATGCCGCGGAAAAGAGGAAGAATCGTCTGGAATAGTAAAATCCTGTTCTGGAATATTTTTTGAAGCTGGTCCGCTTTTTGGCGCAGAATTGTTGTATTTTTGTGGCCTAAATATTTCCCAATGGATTTCAAAGGATGCGGATTATGGCTTTTTCTCGGGGTAAGCATTTTGATTTTGGTGTCAATAAACCCTCTCTTGCTTCTCATTCCCGCAGGAATTTTTGTTATTTACGTTGCCTATGACATCAATCAATCGCATAAAGAGAATAATAAAGGTTATAAACCACGCAACCAAGTATCAGATGTTTCTGAAATTCCAGATTCCCACTATCTTTCCTCCGACTATTTCGAGAAGGTCAGCAAGGTGGTGGATGATCTGATGGAGATGTACAATTACGCCATCAACTCTCCGGAATTTGAAGATGTGGCGAACGGCGCTTTTGCATTGCATGTTAATTACAAAACCCTTGATGACAAATCGAGCACGACATCGTATCTCTTTTGGATTGATGCGGCTCTTTGCTGCAAGGGTTTGGGGATTCCCTACGAGAAAATCAACAAATTCAATTACGGTCTCTATTATTTCATAGAACGGACATTCGGCGGGGGGGAACTTTCGTATGAAAACCATCGCGACTTATATCGTTATGTCAACCACGTACATGCCGAAGAAACGCTCAAGGATTTCTATTCCATACGGCATGATGCCGATGACCCCCTCCTCTTTATGGTCGCTCATGTTTTGGAAAGGGTGGACGTGGTGCGCAAACAGAAATATCTTGTGCTGCTATACCGTTTTGCCTCCATCTTGGCCAAAGCCGATAATACGGTTACGGATAGGGAAGCGGCATTTTTGAGATCCATTATGCAAGTGCAAAACGACGGAATCAATATACAAAGTGCAGGGATGGATGATGATACAGAAGGGGTTTATCACAAGTTTTCTGCTGAGCAAAATGATTCGATGAAAACGGAGCTGGACGATTTGATTGGCCTTGAGAGTGTGAAACGGGAGGTGAAGGAGCTTACAAACTACATCCGTATTCAAAAAGAGCGCGGGAGAAAGGGAATGAGAGTTTCACCGATAACGTACCATTGTGTCTTTACGGGCAATCCCGGAACGGGAAAAACCACGGTGGCACGGATTTTGGCAAAAATCTACAAGAATATCGGAGTGATTCCGAAAGGGCATCTGGTGGAAACCGACCGCTCCGGCCTTGTCGGGGAGTATGTCGGGCAGACCGCTGTCAAAACGAACAAAGTCATAGACCACGCTTTAGGAGGTGTTCTCTTTATCGACGAAGCTTATTCGCTGCTTGGTAACGAAAAGGATTACGGCAGGGAGGCCATCGCAACCTTGTTGAAACGCATGGAGGATGAACGCGGGCAGCTGGTGGTGATTTTGGCCGGCTACACGAAGGAGATGCAGGATTTCATCAATTCCAACCCCGGCCTGCAGTCGCGGTTCAGCCGCTACATAGAGTTTCCCGACTACAATGCCGATGAGCTTTTTCAAATATTCTGCAAACAGTTGAAGCAGTTTGACTACACGCTGACGGACGAAGCCGCGGAAACACTAAAGGGCTATTTCTCCTACGCAGTAGCATACAAGGGGCCTAATTTCGGCAATGCCCGTTTTGTCCGGAATGTTTTCGAACATGCGTTGCAGAAACAGGCGAACCGGCTTGCAAAAGAGCCATTTCTCAGCACGCAAAAGTTGGCGGAAATCACAAAGGAAGATTTGGCGATGGAGGCGCAGTAGATTCCGTCACTCGCTACGCTCGCGACGGAATGGAGCTTTTAGTTTCCTTCCCCTCTTCCGCGGCAGCACCCGCCCCGTCCATCCGTACCTGCCGCCCGTGCCGCGGGCACCTTCGACAAGCTCAGGCGCCGCGGTGGTTGAGCCTGTCGAAACCACCGGCCTTATCTGGGGCTAATAGGATATCACCCCTCCGGGGTGAGGGCAAATAAAATACACGATTTAGCGGCTGACAAAACCAGTAGTGTCTTGTTACAACATTACCTTGGTTTGTAAACCTTACCCCCTCCCGCTCAGCTCCCGGTAGGTTTTCAGGGCAAAACGGTCGGTCATGCCGGCAATGTAGTCCACGATAACCCGCAGTTTGTAGTAGTCGCTGAGCTCCTCGAAGCCGGCGCACTCCGTCTCGTCGAGGGCGGTGCGGAGGATGCTTTCCGACATCAGTGCGAGCGCGCGGTCGAGGTACTCCCGGCTCCGGCAGAACAGGTTCTGGATGTAGAAGTCGAGCAGCCACGTAAGGACGGAGTGCCCCACCATCTCCAAATGGTAGATGTCGTTGATGGAGAAGATCTTCTCGATGCAGAACTTTTGAAGGCGGTTGGCGAGGGGAGAGGCGGAAAAGATCAACTCGCGGTTGAAAGTGCCCTCCTCAATCTCTTCGATATGTTCCTCAAAATAGCGGTAGGCAAGATTCACTAATTTGCCAATCAAGCCGTTGCGTATTTTGGTGATTTTGGCGGAATCGTGAATCTCCTCCGAAAGGTAGGTGCTGATTTCCGGAAAGTCGTCCTCGATGGTCTCTTTCAGTTCCGATAAGGTGTAAAGTCCCTTCTTGAAGCCGTCCTCCAGATCCATCGTGAGGTAGCAGATGGAGTCGGAGGCCTCCACAAGGTAGCAGAGCGGGTGGCGGACGATGCGGTCTCCCTTCATCAGGCCGCACTGCTCGGCGATGACGCGGGCGTGGCCGATCTCCGACTGGAAAATGCCAACCTTTTTCGTTTCAAGCCTGCTCTTGTCAATTGGCCCGTAATTGGGATACTTGAGGCAAGAAGCAAGTGTGGTGCAGGTGAGGTTCAGCCCGAAGCAGTCGTTCAGGTTCTGCAGTTTGGTGAGGACACGAAGCCCCTGCGCGTTGCCGTCAAAATGCTCGAAATCACGGCGTTGTCCGTCTGTGAGGCGGACATTGACACGGCCGCTTTCAAAGAAATTGCGGAAATACTCTTGGATGACCGTTTCCCCGAAATGGCCGAACGGCGGGTTGCCGATGTCGTGGATGAGGCAGCCGTTTTTCAGGATGACGGGGATCTCACGGAACAGTTCGTAATTGTTTTTTCCGGTCTTTTGCTGGAATAACGGACTTTCACAGAACAAGATGCTGAACGAGTAACCCAAGGACATCACCTCAAGGGAGTGGGTGAGACGGGAGTGGATGTTGTCGTCGTCGGTAAGGGGGAACACCTGGGTTTTGGCGTGCATCCGTCGGGTGGCGGGGCTGAAGGTAATGCGTCCGAAATCGCTCTCGAAGGCGCTGCGGGCGTCGTCCTGCCGCATCGACGGGCGGATTCTCTTTTCAGTGAGGAGCTTGTTCCAATCCATAATTGTCGTTTTATTCGTACACCAAAGCCGCCGCGCCCAAAACCGCCGCATCGTTCTCGGGAAGTTCGGAACGGCGGATGTCGGCCTTGCCTTTGAAGATGGTGAGGAGGTATTCGTCGAAATACTGTTTCAGCGGGTCGAGAAGCCAGTGGCCGGCTTTGACGGGACCGCCCATCAGGAAGATGGCCTGCGGTGACGAGAAAGTCACGGCGTTGGAGAGGGCGATGCCGAGGCACAGGGCCGTGCGCCGCCACGTGTCAATGGCCAGCTCGTCGCCGCTGTCCGCCCGCTGCGTGATGTCGCGGCAGGTGATGTCGGCGGGTGCGGCTATGCCGTTTTCTTGACACAACTCCTTATATGTCTGTACGATGCCGCGGGCGGAAGCGTAAGCCTCCAGACAGCCGCTGCGTCCGCACGAGCAGGCGCGTCCGTCCGGATAGAGGATGGCGTGGCCGAGTTCGCCGGCAAAGCCGTCGTGCCCGTACACCATCTGTCCGTTGACGAAGATGCCGCTGCCCACGCCCGTCCCCAAGGTGATGAGGATGAAGTCGGTGAGGCCGCGGGCACCGCCGTAAATCTTCTCGCCGAAGGCCGCGGCGTTGGCGTCGTTGGTGAGCACCACCTTGGTGTCCATACGGCTGCGGATGAGCTCCTGAAGGAAGATACGGCCTTTGAACGGCAGGTTCGGCGCGTAGTCGATGGTGCCGGTGTAGTAGTTGCCGTTCGGCGCTCCGATGCCTACTCCGACAATCTCATTTATCCCGTTGTCGGACAATATCTTGCGGATTACATCCGCCACATCGTCGGCGTAGGCTTCAATGTCGCTGTACGATTGGGTGGGCAGGTTGGTGCGGGCGATGCAGGTGCCGTCGGAACGCACCAGACCGATGTCGGTGTTCGTGCCGCCGATGTCGATGCCAATGGCATAGGTCTGTTCCATAAAACTCGGTTATTTTTTGAAATCTTTCAGGTATTCTTCCAGAAGACGTTGGACGTACTTGCCGAAAACGTCGAACTCGATGTTGACCACGGTGCCGGGCTGGAAGTTGTGGAAGTTGGTCACTTTGTGGGTGTAGGGGATGATGGCGACGGAGAAATGGCCTTTGTCGGAATCCACCACCGTGAGGCTCACGCCGTTGACGGAGATGGAGCCTTTTGGAACGGTAATGTTGCCGGCCTTCGTGTCGTAGGTGAAGTAGTAGCGCCAGCTGCCGTTGTCGTCCACCACCTTTTCGCAAGTGGCGGTCTGGTCAACGTGCCCCTGCACGATGTGTCCGTCGAAGCGGCCGTCCATGCGCATGCTGCGTTCGAGGTTCACCTCGTAGCCCAC
>JAEEQA010000003.1 GCA_016285085.1 Bacteroidales bacterium | reverse complement strand
TTGTTCATGAAAACAACCATTCTCGGAACACCGACCTGCTTCGCCAGAAGGATGTGCTCACGGGTCTGGGGCATGGCACCGTCGGTGGCAGCCACAACGAGGATAGCACCGTCCATCTGAGCGGCACCAGTTACCATGTTCTTGATGTAGTCAGCGTGACCGGGGCAGTCAACGTGAGCATAGTGACGGGTCTCCGTCTGATACTCAACGTGAGCGGTGTTAATGGTGATACCACGCTCTTTTTCCTCGGGAGCGTTATCGATAGAGTCGAAAGATCTGACTTCGGAAAGACCAGCCTCTGCCAAAACCTTGGTGATAGCGGCGGTAAGGGTGGTTTTACCGTGGTCGATGTGACCGATAGTACCCACGTTTACGTGGGGTTTTGTACGTTCGTAATGTTCTTTTGCCATTTCTTATAATTTTAATGCGTTAATAATTCTTCTTTTACACTATACACAAAAAAAGAGAGCTATTGGCGAGAGTTGAACTCGCGACCCCTTCCTTACCAAGGAAGTGCTCTACCACTGAGCTACAACAGCTTTTTGTCTCTCTGGCGGAGGTTGTATTCCATCCACTTTTGAGACCGCAAAAATACACTATTTTTTTTAATTACAACATTGTTTTGAACTTTTTTTGAAAAAATACCCATTTCATTATCATTCAATGTGTTGTAGTTTGATTTTTGCATGTGTTTTCTTGCATTTTCATTTGAAAAAGCGTTAATGACGGATGATTTTGACGGTTTCCGGCCGCCCTTTCCCGCTATTGGCCTGCAAAAGGTAGATGCCTGCCGACCATTTTGTCGCATCCATCACCGTGGTCTCTCCTGCGTTGACTTCCGTACTGTCGATCATTTTGCCGGAAAGGTCATATATATATATTGTATGATTCTGTTCGCCGGTATTTTCAATGGTAAGACGGTCACCGACGGGGTTCGGATAGATGTTCAGTTCGTTGCGGATGATTTGCATTGCGGCAATGCCTGTCGTGTCGGTGGTGTCGGTGACATAGTTCTCCACGAAGATGCGGTAGAAGTCGGGAATGCCGTACCCCATCGAGGTGTCGGGCATTTCATACTGGTGACCTGCCTCACGGATGAGCTGCATGACTTCCAACGAAGTGAGTTCCGGCAGCGCCTGCCACAGACAGGCGGCCAGTCCAGCCAACGTGGGCGTGGCGCAAGAGGTGCCGTTGCCGGTAGAAATGTAGCTGTACAGATTGTTGTTGGCGTTATTATCGTAGTATGTACCTGTGTAAACCATGTAGCAATCCCAGCCGCACGAGACCACGTCCGGTTTCACGCGACCGTCGTAGCTCGGGCCGCAGCTGCTGAAGGGAGCATACAGGCTGTCCACGTTGACGGCTCCCACGCACAGGATGTCCTCGGCATCGCTCGGACGGCTCAGCTTGTGCCATTCGTTTTCCCCGTCGTTGCCCGCCGCTACGCAGACAATCATTCCTTTGTGTGCCGCCATTGTCGCTGCCAAAGAGGCCACACTCGTCCGCCCGTCGCAGCTGCTGTAATCGAACACGAAGGTGGTGTCGTCGAACCGGGTGTAGCCCAACGACGCCGTGATGACATCCGCGCCGAGGCTGTCGGCCAATTCCGCGCCAGCCACCCAGAAGTCCTCCTCGATCAGCTGCTCCGACAGCGGGTCTTCGGTGCGGATAAATACCATGTTGGCAGCCGGCGCCGTGCCGACTAGCGTGTCGTAATCGCCGTAAAAGCTGCTCAGAATGATGGAGGAGCAGGAGGTCCCGTGTCCGTGTTTGGAGTAAACGTTGTCCATTCCGGGAACAAAATTGTAGGTCCCCCATATCTGCCCGTTGTCGTATAGGTTCGTGAACATCGGGCTTTGGTCGAAACCGATCCAGCCGGCATCCAGCATCGCAATCAGCATCCCCTCGCCGTGGAAGCCCTCGGCATGGAGCAGGTGCCCGTTGTGGAGGGCAATCTGTCCGTACCCTTCTCCATAAATCATTGTATCACTGCCATAATTGGTGAGATCCGGCACAATACACTCCGAGGCGTTCGGATTTTCAAAATTGTCGTAGTAGCCCACCGCTTTTACGCTGTCCACGAACGGAAGATTCCGTACATAGCCCATACGCACGGTGTCGGGGCAACAGACGACGGCTGTGTTCAGCCACCGCGATGTGGCGAGTACCCGCAGCTGCGGACTGGCCTGCCCGATCTCGTGCAGATAGGCGGGGTTGACCGGCAGATCCTCCTCTGTGACGGGGATTTCGTAGCGGGCGCGTTTGTCCAGACACCTTTGTGACAGGAAATCCCGAGGCTGTTCAATGCTGTATGGGGTGTTCTCCTTGTCGTGCAGATAGACACGATAGCAGTTCACGTTCTGTGCGCGTGCGAATCCGAAAAGCAGCAGCACAGCGAAAAGAGGGATGATTTTTTTCATACAATAATATCTAATAATTGGGCGGCAAAGGTACGACAAAGTTTGGCAACTTTGTCGTACCTTTGCACCCGTTTTCAAAATAAAGACGTATATGATTACTTTTATTCTTGCAATTGTGCTACTGGTGGCTGGCTATTTTCTGTATGGCCGTCTTGTAGAGAAGATATTTGGCATTGACCCCGAGCGCCAGACCGCGGCGGTGACCATGGCCGATGGCGTGGACTATGTGCCGATGAAACCGTGGCGTATCTTCCTCATCCAGTTCCTGAACATTGCCGGTGTGGGTCCCATCATCGGAGCCATCATGGGCGCACAGTTCGGCACGGCGTCGTTCCTGTGGATCGTCTTAGGTTCCATCTTCGCCGGTGCGGTGCACGACTACCTGGCAGGCATGATCTCTCTGCGCGACAAGGGATGCAGTCTGCCCGAAATACACGGCACCTATCTTGGCAATGGTGCCAAGCAGGTGATGCGGGGCTTCACCATTATCCTGATGATACTGGTAGGTGTGGTGTTTGTCAGCACTCCCGCCACCCTTATCAACGCACACTTCACGCAAGGCTGGAACCCCTACATCTGGATTGGCATCATCCTTGCCTATTACCTGATAGCCACATTGTTACCCATCGACAAACTGATTGGCAAGATTTATCCTGTCTTTGGGATTCTGCTGCTCGGCATGGCAGTGGCCATCGTTGTGGCGTTCATACTCTATAAACCTGAGATTCCTGAACTGTGGAGCGGCCTGCAGAACCGCCATCCCGACGCGCCCAACAATCCCATCTTCCCGATGATGTTCATCTCCATCGCGTGCGGCGCGATTTCGGGCTTCCACGCCACGCAATCGCCGCTGATGGCACGCTGCATGGTGAACGAGCGGCAGGGGCGGCCGATTTTCTACGGCGCCATGATCACCGAAGGCATCGTTGCCCTCATTTGGGCGGCGGCAGCGGCCTACTTCTTCGGTCCCGACAGCGTGGTGGATGTGACCGGCAAGAGCGGCGCCGCCATCGTAGGCGTCATTGCCAATACGTGGTTCGCTCCCGTCATCGCCACCATCACCATCCTCGGTGTCATCAGTGCGGCAGTCACTTCGGGCGACACGGCCCTGCGTTCCGCCCGACTCATCATCGCCGACTTTCTGCACTTTGACCAAAAGCCCATTCGTAACCGACTGATTGTGGCCATCCCCATGTTTGCTGTCACCGCGCTCATCCTTGTATATAGCATTTCCGATGCGCAGGGATTCCAGCTCATCTGGCGTTATTTCGCCTGGGCCAATCAGCTGCTTGCAACCGTAACCCTTTGGGCTATCACGGTTTATCTGCAAAAGAACAAAGGCAAACTTTGGTATCTTATCACCCTCCTCCCTGCTTTGTTTATGACCATGGTGACGGGGTGTTTCCTTTTTGTAGCAAAGGCCGCCGACGGCGGTTTAGGCTCGGTGATCCCCCGTCCGGCAGGCTACGCCATCGGAGCGGTCATCACCGTGGTGGCGCTTGTGGTGTTTCTAGTGAAGATGAAGAGGACGGACGGAAACTTGAAATAACCATAATTATGGCAGAATAAGAAAAAGGCTTCCATTTGGAAGCCTTTTTCTGTGGAGCCGGGGGGAGTCGAACCCCCGTCCAAACTTGCTGCAAAGATGCTTTCTACACGTTTAGTCTCCGTTTGCTTGTCGGCGCGTGGCAGGTACGGGACCAACCAACCCCGCGCTTATCTTCTGAACTTCGCTCACGCATCGAAGCCTGCGCTCGCTATCCGTCCTTTTATGATACTTCTGACCGGACGCCGGGCGGCGGGGGCTTCCGGGGAAGCATCCAGTGCCTCGGACCTGGTCCGGGCTCCGGAATTCGCCGCGATTAGGCAGCGAAAGCATAGTTGTTGCCATTTATTGGCTAAGAGAGTTAGTTTTTAACGGAACCGTCTCACAACCTCCGACGTGCTTACAAATCCACATACATGCTGTCAAAACCAAACGACCCCAATGGATTTATTTTTCTTCGACCTTGCCCGAAGTCTTCAAGATGACCCGGTCGGTCTCCGCGTTCGACATCACCGTGACCCACTTGCTGATGAGTCCCGGATTCTTTGCCGTATAAGTTACTTTGATGACATCCGACTTGCCGGGCATCAGCGGCTTGCGTGACCACTCCACCTCCGTGCAGTCGCAGTTGGTGGTGACATTCTCCAGCAGCAAGGGCTTCTTGCCCACGTTGGTGTACACCATCTCCACCGTGCGTACGTCCCCGACTTTCAACGTGCCGTAGTCGATGGTCTTCTTCTCAAACGAGATTTCGGCACCTGTGATATTGGCGGACGTTGCCGGTTTCGCCGTGGAAGTGGTGGTGACGGTGGCCTTTCCAGTGTTGGCCGGCGCTTTTGCCGTGGCTTTTGTAGTCTGCGCAAATGCGCCACCCATCATCAATATTGCAATCGCAACAATAATTATACGTTTCATGACATAATAGGTTTTATTGTAGAGACGTGCCGTGGCGCGTCTCTACAGATTGTTTTAATTGGCCTTCATCATCGGGGCTTCCTGCGCAGGGACGGACTCGGCGGGCTTTTCGCTGATGCTGCCCTTGATGTGCAGGACGACACTGTTGTTGACGGCGTTTGACGTCACCGTGATGGATTTGTTGATGGTGCCCAAACGGTTGGTGTCGTACTTGACTTTGATGACGGATTTTTTGCCCGGAGCGATGGGGTCACGCGGCCACGAGGGAACGGTGCAGCCGCAAGACGCACGGGCATTGGTGATTTGGAGAGGAGCCTTGCCCGTGTTTTTGAAGACGAATTCGCATTCGCCGTTGTCGCCTTTGTAGATGCTGCCGTAATCATGTTCCAGGGATTCAAAGGTGATTTCGGCAACTTTGGCCTTTGATTTCTTCTCTTTCTTGGGAGCGTCCTGTGCCTGCAGGGAGAAAGAGGCGAACAGAAGCGCAATCAGGGTGAAGCAAGCTAATTTTTTCATATCGTTGTTTTTTTGGGTTTTGCAAAAAAAAGTGGTTCTTTAGACTTTGATAATTTAGGTGGTTTAATGGAGGAACGACAAAAGTGCCAGTTCGTAGCCTTTGAGTCCGAAGCCGGAGATGGAGCCCGCGCACGCCGGAGCGATAAAGGAGTGGCGGCGGAACTGCTCCCGCCCGAACAGGTTGGAGATGTGCACCTCCACCACCCGCACCGGCACCGCCTTGATGGCATCGGCGATGACGATGGACGTGTGCGTATAGGCACCGGGGTTGAGGATGATGCCGTCCACACCCTTTGCGCCCGTGATGGCCGCGGCTATCTCGTCCACTTTGTCGGTCTGGAGATAGTCAATGTGCACCTCGAGGTACTTTGAACGCAACGAGGCCAGATAATCCTCAAACCGCGTGCAGCCGTAGATATCCGTTTCACGGCTGCCCAGCAGGGACAAATTGACACCATTGACAATCAGTAGGTTCATTTGTATTCGATGACGAAAACATCCTCCTCCGGCCGCTGCATATTCATATTCTCCCGCACGTACTGCTCCAACCGTTTCGGATTCTTGCTGATCTCCTCGTAGGTGTAGTCGTTCTTGGTGAGATTCTCCACCTTGGCAATCTCGTGCTCCAATTTTTTCGTTTCACGGTTCAGCAGCCGATGACGGCTTATGTTGCTGTCGGAAAGCAGGAAAATGTAGGCGCAGGACAGTACTACCAGTCCGAGGCTGTAAAGCCATTTGTTGTAAAACCTACGATGCGGTTTCGGCTGTTGTTGGTTGTTCGTATCGGCGCTCATGATGCTTTATTTTAACGGCGGCAAAGGTATGAAAAAAACATAAATTACCGTGCATAGTTCACCGAGCGTGTTTCGCGGATGACGGTGATCTTGATCTGGCCCGGATAGGTCATCTCATTCTGGATTTTCTTGGAGAGGTCGAACGAGATCTTGTCGGCCTGTTCGTCGGTGACTTTTTCGGCACCCACGATGACGCGCAGTTCGCGGCCGGCCTGGATGGCGAAGGTCTTGACGACGCCGGGATAGGAGAGGGCGAGGGTTTCAAGGTCGTTGAGGCGCTTCATGTAGGCCTCGACCACTTCGCGGCGTGCGCCGGGACGTGCGCCGGAGATGGCGTCGCACACCTGCACGAGCGGAGAGATGAGGTTGGTCATCTCCATTTCGTCGTGGTGGGCGCCGATAGCGTTCACAATTTCGGGTTTCTCCTTGTACTGTTCGGCCAGCTGGGCGCCGAAGAGTGCGTGCGGCAGTTCGGGCTCGGTGTCCGGCACCTTGCCGATGTCGTGCAGAAGACCGGCGCGTTTGGCCAGTTTCGGGTTGAGGCCGAGCTCTGCAGCCATGGTGGCGCAGAGGTTGGCCACCTCCTTTGAGTGCTGCAAAAGGTTCTGGCCGTAGGAGGAACGGTAGCGCATCTTACCCACCATACGCATCAGTTCGTGGCTGATGTTGTGGATGCCGAGGTCGATGCAGGTGCGTTTACCGGTCTCGTTGATCTCTTGTTCGATCTGTTTCTTGGTTTTGGCGACCACCTCTTCGATACGGGCGGGGTGGATACGGCCGTCGGACACCAGCTTTTCGAGCGAGCGGCGGGCGATTTCGCGGCGCACGGGGTCGAAGCTGGAGAGGAGGATGGTGTCGGGGGAGTCGTCGATGATGACGTCCACGCCGGTGAGGTTCTCAAGGGCACGGATGTTGCGTCCCTCACGTCCGATGATGCGGCCTTTGATGTCGTCGTTCTCAATGGTGAAGACGGAAACGGCGTTCTCAAGGGCGGTTTCCACACCGGTTCTTTGTATCGACTTGATGACTAACTTCTTGGCTTCGAGAGCGGCGGTGTTCTGCGCTTCGTCCACAATCTCCTTGATGGTGACCATCGCTTCGGCGCGGGCCTCGTCCTCCATCAGCTGGATGAGCTGCTCCTTGGCCTGTTCTGCCGACAGTTCGGCGATGGATTCGAGTTTCGCCTTCTGTACGGAAGTTTGTTTGTCAAGTTCGGCCTGTTTCTGGGCATTGGCTTCAATCTGGCGTTCCAGTTTCTCCTTGAGAGCAGTGTTGTCGGCGGTTTTGCGGTTCAGCTCCTCCATTTTCTGGTTAAGGGTGGCTTCCTTCTGCTTGATGCGGTTCTCGCCGGCGGCAATCTGCTGGTTTTTCTCACTGACCATCTTTTCGTGTTCTCCCTTCAGTTGGAGGAATTTCTCCTTGGCTTGGAGAATCTTCTCTTTTTTAAGGAGTTCGCCGTCTTCCTCGGCTTTTTTCTTGATGGCTTTCGCCTCGTCCTGTGCGTTTTTCAGCACTTCGCTGCTGTTCTTGGTGATTGTCTTCTTGAGGATGCTGAAAGCAAGTCCGATACCTGCTCCCAGTCCCACGACAATCCCGATGATAATTGCTAATGGTGTATTCATTTTTGTTTCTGTAATTTAGTGATTTATTTTGTTTACATTATTAATTTTGGCTCACTGCGTTCGCATTTTCAGATTTTGCTCGCTTTCGCTCGCATTTTTAGATTCTGCTCACTACGTTCGCATTTTACTTGGTACTCATTTCTTACCTTCTACTTTCTACCTTTTACATAAAAAAGAAAAGCCCGCATAGCGTTCCATAGGGTTCTGAATAAACTCCTATTATATACGATGAAGGAGCCTCGCCTTCTCGAAAGTCCAATGGGTGCAAGCACCTCGCAATAGCGATAAGGCCGGTTCTAAAAAGCGACAAGCCTATCCTTCTATTTTATTCTGTTGAGTTTACCAAACGTATCTGAACGTATGCGGGTAGATTTTTATTCAAAGAACCTGTTGATCAACGTATTAATGTTCACTCGTTGTGGCTTCCTGCTTGAGTTTAACCACTTCCGAATTCAAGTTTTCAGCCGCTTCAGCAAGCCGTTCCATCTTGGGAATCAGGTCTTCCTCGTAGGTATTCAACCTTTCTTCTTTCGCTATGTAATTGACCATCACGTCAATAAGTAGTTTGGAAAGGAGGTCTTGGTGATCGGTGTATGTCCATCGTTGGGCAAATTGGATTGCCCTGTCGTTGATTCGCTTCTCGGCTTCGCGGTAGTAGATTTCGTGCTCCTTCCTGATCCACAGGTCAATTTTCCTCTGCAAAATTTCTATCTCGATGTGGATTCTCTCGTTCTGTTCCATTATTCCGCGTTTAAGATGCCGATGCAATTGTCAATCTCCCGCACAATATCGTTTATCTCTTCCTTTATTTTATATATTGTTTCGTTGCTTGTTTTATTTATTTGTGTATTAATATTTTCTTTTTCTTTTTGTTCGTTTTTCTCTCTTGCCAAAGCTTGTTGTTTCAACGCTGCGTTTTCGGCTTGCAGTTGCTTAACTACCTCCTGCAACTCAACAAGTTGCAAGGTCGCCTTTGCCAACTTTTGTTCGATATCGTTATAGATGCGTAGAAACGATGTCATTCCATTCAAAATTCAGCCTGCAAAAGTACTGAATATTTTTGGCATTTTTATTGCTCTTTGAAAAAAAGAATCACCGCCTGCTGTTGATGAAATCATTGAGTTCGTCCTTTGAACTGGAGAACTCAAAGATTCCGTTGAGTTTGTAATAGAGGTTTCGGTCGATGCAGTAGTCGTAGGCGAACTTGACGTATTCAAGTTTGTTGTGCTCGAAATCGAAAAGACGGGCGATTTCGGCAATTTGGTCCACGTAAAAGTAGTGGGCGGAAGTTGCTTGTTTCGCAATGTTCATCTTGTCATTCTCGAAGTCGGCACTGCGCACCAACTGCTTGATTTCCATAAACTCTGACGGAGGACAGGGCATCGGACCATGGGCAGCCGGCGGCGGCGGCGGGGTAGCTGGAGCACCGGGCTGCGGATGTCCTGGTTGCGGGTGTCCACCGACGGAATAGTTCACGTCGGATTCGTACATCTCGTTCATCTGATGAACCATCTGGCCAAAGGCACCTATCATAGCACCGGCCGCCCTTGCATCCTCCGCAGCGGAGCGGAAATAGATGCTTTGGGTCTGCGGCTGGTAACTCACTATGTAGTTGTTCCTTCCCTGCTGCAACGTGACGTTCGACGTGATGGTCGTGCGGTCGGCATTGTCCATCGTAACGGCGATGCTGCACTCGCCCGCGGGCACGTTGACCGTGACAGACTGGGAGGCGATTTCATTCTGCAAAGCGCCATTTACATAGACCCAGAAGTGTTCGTTCTGCTCAGCCGACACATTCAGTGTCGCTTGCGCGAATGAGAACAGCACACACAGCAGCAACAGGGAGGAGGTGATGACTTTTTTCATTTTCGGATTTACTTTTGGTGACGTTTTTTGCGCTCGAGATCCTGCGGTTCAAGGGAGAGGTGTTCGCCACGGAGCAGGGAGGCGACGCCTTCGGCATGCGGATGCTGCTGGCACTTCTCGCAGTGGCACTCTTCCACGTAGTCGGTAGGTTCGGTGTAGGTGGTGATGACGCCCTCGAAGTTGCGGAGAATCACCTTGTTGGGGCTCTGCGAGATGACGTAGTTGGGCATCACCGGGGTCTTGCCGCCGCCGCCGGGGGCGTCCACCACAAAGGTGGGAACAGCGTAGCCGGAGGTATGGCCGCGGAGGTTCTCAATGATTTCGATACCCTTGGAGACGGGCGTACGGAAATGCTCCAGACCCATGGAGAGGTCGCACTGGTAGATGTAGTAGGGGCGGACACGGATTTTGACGAGGCCTTGCACGAGGGTCTTCATCACGTGGACGCAGTCGTTGACGCCGCGCAGCAGCACCGACTGGTTGCCGAGCGGAATACCGGCGTTGGCAAGCTTGGCGCACGCTTCCGTGGCCTCGGGCGTGATTTCGTTCGGGTGGTTGAAGTGGGTGTTGACCCAAATCGGGTGATATTTCTTCAGCATGTTGCAGAGGTCGTCGGTGATGCGCTGGGGGCAGACGACGGGCGTGCGGGTGCCGAGGCGGATGATCTCGACGTGCGGGATGGCGCGCAGGCGCTGGATGATGGACTCCAACACCTTGTCGTTCACCATCAGGGCGTCGCCACCGGAAAGGAGGACGTCGCGCACTTGGGGCGTGCGGGCGATGTAGTCAATGGCCTTCTGGATGCGTTCCTGCGGCATCTGGCAGTCGTGCTGGCCGGCGAAGCGGCGGCGCGTGCAGTGGCGGCAGTACATGGAGCACTGGTCGGTGATGAGCAGCAGCACCCTGTCGGGATAACGATGGGTGAGGCCGGGAACCGGAGAATCTTCGTCCTCATGGAGCGGGTCAAGAAGGTCGGCGGGCGACTGGTGCACCTCGGCGGCCGTCGGGATGGCCTGGCGGCGAATCGGGCAGTACGGGTCGTTGGGGTCGATCAAACTCAGGTAGTACGGGGTGATGGCCATGCGCAGGGTCTGCAGGGTCTTGTTCACACCGTCTTCCTCTTCCTTGGTGAGGCTGATGTACTGTTTCAGCTGGTCGAGCGTTTCAATTCTATTTTTCACCTGCCACGTCCAGTCGTTCCACTGTTCGTCGGTGACATTGGGAAACAATTCTTTTCTTCTACTTGCCATTATATTAATGTTTTATATTTGTAAATGAATGATTTTGCGCTTTTTAAAAACGGGTGCAAAGTTACACGAAATTTCCGAATAAAACGGCGGTCTTTTCCCCTTTTGTACAACTTCCTACAAATCAGCGGAAAAGACGCGAGTAGCGCCGTTTTTCCACAATGCGGAAGCACGAAGCTCATGCGGGAGGCCTTCCACAAAAACGACACGGACCCCGTTGTCGCCTGCATCGAGGAGGAAGCCGCCATCCACCTTCCATCGCACCTCCGCCAGCTCTTCGCCGTCCAGCCGGAACCACTGTGGACGACCCGGCTCGCGCCTCACAGCCGTGGCCGGCGGGACGAACTCTCCGTAAAAGAAGTCGGTGATATGTTTTTGGATAAAGTGGAATTCCTGTGTCGGCTGGTTGTTTTTGTCCACGTGGGGCGCATGACCGGCCCCCTTGAATGTATGGAACTCGTTCCGGTAGCCCAGCTGCTGGGCTTTGCGGTGGATGGAGGCGGAACCATACATCTTGCCGAAAAAGAGGTTTCCAACCTTCACCTTCATGTCGGAGAAGGGGATGCCGTTGTCATACGGAACCAGTTTGTCGGCATCGCCGTGGAAGGAGATGATGGCGGCTTGGGAGGAAGAGAGCATGTTGAGGTCGTTGACGGCGCCCCACATGTTGGCCACAGCGCGGATGCGGAAATCCTGCACCAGCGTGTTGCCCGACGACTCTATGTCGCCGAGGTCGGAAGAGGTACCGTGCTTGCGGGAAGAAGCGGGACGGGTGGCGTTGCGCATGAAGGCGAGGTTGAGGGAGGTGATGGCGCCGGCACTGCTGCCCGCCACAAAAAGATAGTCGGGATTGATGCGGTACTCCTCCTTCTTGGACAGCAGGAACCGCATGGCGGCATGGGCATCCTGAACAGCACTGTACCCGCATCGCTCGATGGATGCCTTTGTCAGCTGGAAGCCCATCCGGTAGTTGATGGAGGCCACTACGTACCCGCATGCGGCAAAGTGCTTGCACCAGAGGACAATGGGATTGTCGGCTTTATCCCCAATATAGAAGGCCCCACCATGTATGAACAGAATCAGCGGACGTGATTCAATATTGTCATTTTCAGGAAGATAGATATCCATCAAAAGATTCAGATTCTTTTTCCGTGCAGAAGAGGACACTCCCTTGGCAAAGATTTCAAAATAATTCTTGTCCTCGGTCACATTGGAGGTCCAATAGCCCATTGCTTCCCCGTATTTTACATTTTTAATGATTTTGCAGGGGAAAACCTCCGTATCGTATCTTTTTTCAAACTCCCTATAGTCAGGGATTTCGCAACGTGTAAGAGAGAAGTTTTGGATACGCAACATGCGATTGGTGAAACTACCTTTTATACCGGTTTTGGTTTGCGCCAGTTTGATGTCTTTGAAAACCAGTGTGTTGACCTCTGGGAAAGCGTCGCACGTCAGGCAGACCTCCCTCCTCGTGATGCTGCCGGTCATCTTTTCGGGCTTGACCGTGTTTTTCAGACTGTCGGTAATGTCGTAAATAGTGGCAGTGAACGACTTTTCCGTCACCTCTTCCAGCGTAAAAACAAACTGTTTGCGGAAAGCGTCTTCCGAGGACCAGCAATCAAGAAGATAGTAGGAGTCAAGATCAAGCGGTTCCAAAACCGTCTCAAAAGAAAGGTTTGCCGGTTTGAACTCCTCAAACTCTTCCGTAAGTTCCTTCGGCTTTCCCTGTTTCCCCTTTGAGCCGTCATCGGGAATTTGATTTCGGTGGCATCCCGGCAGGCAAGACAGCAGGACCGAAATCAGCAGGATACCTATCCATAAGAATCTTAACCTATTGTAAATCATTAGTATAAATATTTTACCATATTAAAATTGGCAAAGGCGAAATTACAAAAAAGTGGCGAATTCTGTCATTACTCAAAAGAGAGATAGGGAGAAAGTTTCTCCATCAGTTCCTGATAGGCATGGGTGACTTTCTGAAATTCGGCAAGATTATGGATTTTTCCGTTTTTTTCACGATAGCTGACCACTGTTTTGGCAAGGTAGGCATCGAAGTAGGGATGCGTTTTCAACTCCTTGAAACTAACTGTATTAACTTTTATCTTTTTAACAAAAGAAGGATTGACGGTAAAATATTTTTCACAATAGGCGAGATCCACATTCTGGAGAATATAGATTTCGTGAAGCTGTTCCATGGAATGGAAACCGCCGAGGCGGTCGCGGTACTCTACGATTTTTTGCGCCCGTTTGCTGCCGAATTGCGGAATACGGGTGATGTCGGACGTGTCGCAGCGATTCAGCTCCACTTTCTCCACAAGGTAGGTCTGGCGCTTGGGAAGCGGTTTCAACCGCGATGTATCTTTCTGATAACGGAATGAGTCGCGGGGATAGGTCCGTCTTTCGTAGCGTGGATAACGGTTTTGGAAAGGTTGGTGGCGGGCGGCGTATGCGGAATCCCGCTCCGCCCGTGCCGCGGTCACCGAGTCGGCGTAGGCGGCCTGTTGCTCCTCGAAGGCGGCAATCTGTTCGGCGAAAGCGGTGAGGTCGGGTTGTGGTTTCGGGGCGCGGACATAAAAGAGATTGAAGGCCAACAAGGCCATAATGACAAGGAGCAGCGCAGATGTTCCAACAAATTCTCCCTTTGACATACCAAGAATATTTCCCATAGTTTTCTATGAATCAATAAGTTAAAATTAAATTACCGTCGATTTGACAATGTGCGAAGGTACGATGAATTTCTGAAAACAACGGCTCGTAATAAAAAAAAATAGTGTATTTTTGCGACTTATTATTTTAACAATCACACAAAAGTGTTGTTTATGAAAGAATGTATTTGCAACATCCTTAAAATTACCTTGTTAGTTATTTTTCTCCCTCTCTGCTCCACGACCGCGCAGAATTGTGTCGGTCCTGCATACGCGGAAGCCGGGCAAGTGACAGGGACAACGGCAACTTTATATTGGCTGGATTATAACGGGCACACCCAATGGCAGTGCTCCCTCGCTCCCACAAACTTAAGCGATCCCTCCACTGCCCAGCTGATCTACAATGTTACGGGCAGCGGTTCCTATATGGAATACCTTGCAGAGGGACTTGCGCCTGAAACTGACTATTTCTTTTACATACGAACTGTCTGTGGAGAGAACCAGACCAGCTCCTGGATATACGGGGGTACATTCCGCACCCGCTGCGGCGACAAGCCCGTCACCTATTTCTGTGACTTCAACGGCACATCGCTCCCCGAATGTTGGAGTGTCGTTGACGGTTACCCGTCCATCGTTTCCGTAGATGCGGCACATCCCCACGCACTCAAGCTGCCGGCCTACTCCATTGTGGCGCTTCCCTCCTTCAATGTCCCGCTCAGCGCCCTGATGGTCAGTTTTTCCATCCGCTGCGACAACAACAACTATCCCTTCGAGGTGGGAATCGTCGCGGATGTTGATGACGCCTCCATGTCGTATGAGACGATTGAGAACTTCACGACGGCCACTTCCGGCACTTTCTACGGGAAGCAGATACGGCTGGATTCCTACACAGGTTCGTCCAAATACATAGTCCTTTACAACACGGGCGAAAACGACTGCTATATCGACGACCTGACCGTAGGCCTCATTCCCGACTGTTTCAGTCCCGCCAATGTGGAGGCGCGTGACATCACCTCCACCCGTGCGGTGATCCATTGGAACGAGGTCGGCACGGCGACGCGCTGGCAAGGATTCCTTTCCACCACGCCCGTCACCGACTTCAACAGCCAGACTCCGCAGACGCTGACCGACAGCAGCTGTGTCCTGTCGCCGCTCACGCCCAATACTACATATTATTATTATGTACGCTCCATCTGCGGGAACGAATACAGCGAATGGACAAACATCAGTTTCACAACCGCTTGCGAGCCCTCCCCACTTCCCCAGTCCGAGGTGTTCACCGCACAGCTCCCCGGCTGCTGGAAAAACGAGCGGGTGAACGGAGATGCAGGCCTCCTGTTCGTTTCGTCAGGGACCAATCCGAGTTGTTCGCCCGCCGCTGGAAACTATATGGTGAAATGGGAAAGTTACCTCAACAACAGCGGCAGCCTGGCGCGGCTCGTCTCCCTTCCCTTGAACACGTTGGGCACGGATGTGCTCAACGTCCATTTCATGTGGCACCACAACCTCCAGAGTCCGAATGCGGTGAATGACGGCGTGCAGGTGCAGTACTCTTTCGACGGCACCACATGGACGAACTCCATACAGGAGTTTATCGGCCGATACGACGGCGTACACAACGGATGGACGGCTTACGATGTGGCCATTCCCGAGGCCGGCAACCAAAGCACCGTCTTCGTCGGCTTCCTTTTCAGCAGCGGACGCGGCGCAAACTGCTACCTCGACGAGGTGACTTTCGATGCTGCAAGCGGCTGTGTACCACCTGTCAACGTGGAGGTAACGAACATCGGTGGCAATAGTGCCACCCTTACCTGGAGCGAAGCGGGCAGCGCCACCCGTTGGAATGTGGTGGTGTCGGAAACGCCGGTGACTAACTTCTCCCTCGTTTCGCCGGTGCAGACGACGACAACCCAGTACCCGTTGGAGAACCTCAACCCGAACACCACCTACTATGCCTACGTGCAGGCGATGTGCTCGGGCAGCAGTTTCAGCGAATGGGTGGCGGCGGAGCCTTTCACCACCGACTGCGGCGACATCCTGACGTTGCCCTACGAGGAGTCATTCGACCGCTACGGCACCTGCAGCAATGCCTTCCCTCCCTGCTGGCGCCGTTACGGAATGCCTGAACTGGGGAACTTCTTCCACGGCGGACAGAGCTGCACCACCCCCTCCGCCACAGCTATTGACGCCATCGACGGCGACTACAGTCTCATGATTTGCACCCCCTCGGGCGGAACCTCCTACACGGTTTCTCCGGCCATCCGCGAGAATATCCGCAATGTCGGCGTCACTTTCTACCTCCAGAAATCAGACGACACCTATGCCGGTCTTTTCGAAGTCGGTTTGATGAGCGACATCGCCGACATCGCCACCTTTGAGACCATCACTACCATCGAGCTTGAAAGCGCCGGCGAATGGTTTTTCCTCCCCATCTCCTTCGAGAACGCCAACAACGACGGGCCTGGCTACCACATCGTCTTCCGCCACAGCGGCATGTCCGACAACAGTTACTACCTGCTCGACGGGGTTGAAATCATGGTACGTCCCGACTGTTGGGCAGCCAACCGCCTCACGGTCAGCAATGTCGATGGTAACAGCGCCACTTTTGACTGGTATGACCCCAATAGCCCCGCCGCTCAATGGAACCTCAAGGTTTCGGACACGCCGATGACCAACATGTCGCAGACAGCCAATGTGTTTGACCAAACCATCAGTGAAACCACCTTCACTATTGACTATCTGCAAGGCGGTACCACCTACTATTACTACCTGCAATCCAACTGCGGCGACAATGCATTGGGCTATTGGAGCAGCGGTTCGTTTACCACCCTCACCTGCAACTGCTACATTGATATTTATATGAGCGATCGCTGGGCCAACACGTGGGAGGGCTCCAAAATTCAGCTGAAACACGGATCGACGGTCTTCGCCGAGGCAACGATGGACCATAACGGAGCGAACGACACCGCAAGAATCTACACCTGCGAGGCGCTCAACATCGACTACTACTTCGTTTCGGGCGGTTACGATTCCGATATTTCCTTCACCATTGTCAACAGCTTGGGCACCACACTATACACCACAAACGGGACGCCCGTAGCGGGCTGCTTCTATTCGGGAGTGCCTGCGTGCGGGGTGTCGTGCGGCACGGCTCCGACAAACCTCACCGCCACTGCCACTGCCGACGGGAGCCAACTGACGTGGAGCGCTGCCCCGGAAGCCCTCTGCTACACCGTCTATCGCGACGGGGTGGAGCTGGACGACTATGTCACCGGCCTTTCCTACCTTGACGCAAGCGCAGGTACCGGCAGTTACTGCTACACCGTTGCCGCCCAGTGCATTGTCGGGGAGAGCGGGATGTCGAACGAATCGTGCATCACCGGCATTGAAGAGAATGACAACGACCACTCCGTCAGCATCTTCCCCAATCCTGCCCACGACCGGTTCACCATCAGTGCCGACTTTCCGTTCACCCGTGTTTCCGTCGTGAACCTGCTCGGTCAGGAGGTCATCGTCAAGGAGGTGAAGGGCAACCGCACCGACATTAATGTTTCTGAACTTCCCAAGGGCATCTACCTTGTGAAGATCATGGATGGCAAGGAATGGATGGCAAGGAAAATCATCATTGAGTAACAATCTGTGCCGATGGACGCTGCCGAGAAAATCAGGAGATATTGCGAATACCAGGACCGCTGCGAGGCCGAGGTGCGCCGCAAGATGGCGCAGCTGCTGGTGCCCGCCGAGGAACGCGACTCTCTGATGGCGCAGCTGAAGGAGGAGCGGTATGTGGACGACGAGCGTTTTGCCGAAAGCTTCATTCGGGGAAAGGTGAATCAGAAACGGTGGGGGCGGGCCAAAATCCGGGCCGAACTGCAACTGCACGGCATCAGTGCCTCCATCATTGCCGAAAAGATGTCGGAGCTGGACGAAGAAAGGTACGTAGAGAACTTGCGCTACCTTGCCGACAGGTGGAAGCGGGAGAACCCGGACGGCGAGAGAGCCAAACTCATCCGCCACCTTTTGTCCAAGGGCTATACAATGGACGAAATTTCACAAATCAAATAACCATAACAACTACTCTGATCATCAGCGAAGGAATCAAGGATTTGACAGCGAGGCTCAGCGAGCTAAGGAGGTGTCTTTGACATCGAAGGGAAACAGAAAGCAATAGCCGAAAAGGAGGAAATCACCCACCGCGACGACTTTTGGGACGACCCGAAGGAGGCGGAAAAGATATTCAAGGAAATCAGTTTCACCAAATCGTGGATCACCGACTTCGAGAAGGCGTCGGAGAAGTACGACGAGTTCATCGTGACCAACGACTTCTTCAACGAGGGCGAGGCGACGGAGGCGGAGGTGGAGGCGTGCTACGAGGCCGCGTTGAAGGAGATCGAGAAGCTGGAGTTCCGCAACATGATGCGCAACGAGGAGGACGTTTTGAGCGTGATCCTGACCATCAACTCGGGTGCGGGCGGCACGGAAAGCTGCGACTGGGCGGAAATGCTGCTGCGGATGTACATCCGTTGGGGCGAGCGCAACAACTACAGCATCAAGCTGATTGACCGGCAGGAGGGCGATGTGGCGGGCATCAAGTCGGCCACGTTGGAGCTGGACGGCCGCTACGGGTACGGTTACCTCAAGAGCGAGAGCGGTGTCCATCGTCTGGTTCGGTTGTCGCCGTTCGATTCGGCGAACCGGCGCCACACTTCTTTCGCCTCGGTGTTCGCCTACCCCATCATCAACGATGAAATCAACATCGAGATCAATCCGGCAGACCTGACGTGGGACACCTACCGGAGCAGCGGACCGGGCGGGCAGAATGTCAACAAGGTGGAGACGGCGGTGCGGTTGCACCATGCGCCCACCGGCATTGTCATCGAGTGCCAGGAGACCCGTTTCCAGCAACAGAACCGCGAGAAGGCACTTCAGATGCTGAAGTCACAGCTCTACCAGATCGAGCTGGAGAAGAAGCGGGCCAAACTCAACGAAATTGAAAGCAGCAAGAAGCGGATCGAGTGGGGATCGCAGATACGCAGCTATGTGATGCACCCTTATAAAATGGTGAAAGACCTTCGTACTCAATACGAAACGTCCAATGTCAATGCCGTTATGGACGGTGAATTGGACGGATTTATCAAGGCTTATCTAATGTCGGCGCAGTCCTGATTCCGCAACTTTGTGATTATCTGAAAGCTACCATTTTCGCTTTCAGAATCTTTTTAAAAACGGTCGGAAATGCCCGATTTACTATGTACGTTTATTTTTAATAATCAAGTGCAAAATCGTTTTTTTTCTAACTTTTTTTGGTTCATTTTTGCACCGTCAAAAACGGGAAAAAAAGGCTTTTTTAAACCTCTCGTTTAAAGCGAATTATTTATTTTCAACTTTTATATAAAGCGTAAATGACAGCAAAGTCGGTTCAAGATTACGAGGAGATTTGGCAGAAGTGTCTGATGTTCATCAAAGATAATATTCCGGACGAATTGTTCCAGCAATGGTTCCTACCCATTCGTCCCATTTCACTGAAAGATGGGGTTTTGACCATCGGTCTGCCTGCCTATTCTTTTTATGAATGGTTGGAGAAGAACGCGCAGCGTCTCTTGAAGACCGTGGTGAAGAAAGAGCTTGGCAACAACGGAAAGTTGATGTACACCATCACGATGGGCAAAAAGGCCGACAAGAAGGAGGACATCACCCTCACGCTGCCAGCCAACCCGCCCATTCAGACCCAGAACCCTCCGCAGAAGCTCATCAACAACCCGTATGGCGAAGCGGTCAGCCTCCCCAATCCCGACATCATCCCGGGACTCAAGATGCGCAACGTGCCGAGCAACCTTGTCGAGTCGCTCAACTTCGACAACTTCATCGAGGGTGAATGTAACCAGTTCGCACGCCTCGCCGGCAAGATGATCGCGCAGTCCCCCATCGGTGCCACCCCCTACAACCCCTTCTTCATCTTCTCCAACACTGGACTGGGAAAAACCCATCTTGCCCATGCCATCGGCCTGGAAATCAAGGCAAATCACCCCGATGCAACGGTCATCTACATCAATTCGGACCTTTTTGTACAGCAATATTCGGAGGCCGTCCACACCAACAACAGGAACGACTTTCTCAACTTTTACCAGCATGTGGATGTGCTGATTATCGACGACATCCAGTTCCTTGCCAACAAGGAGAAAACGCAGGAGGTCTTTTTCCATATTTTCAACCATTTGCACCAGCGGAAAAAGCAAATCATCATCACGGCGGACAAGTCGCCTGCTGAAATTGCCGGCTTTGAGCCGCGTGTGCTGGCGCGCTTCAAGTGGAGCCTTGTCACCGAATTGACGGCCCCCGATTTGGAAACCCGTATCGCCATCTTGAACAAGAAGTTGGAAAACAATGGAATCCAGTTCCCTCCGGAAGTAACCGAGTACATCGCTCTGCGTGTCACCTCCAATGTGCGTGAGCTGGAAGGTGCGATGATCGCCATTCTTGCGCAGTCCTCCATCAACCACAAGGAGATTACAATCGATCTGGCGAAGGACATGATTGACAAATATGTGAAGAGTACGGCGAAGGAGATTTCCATTGAGTACATCCAGAAGATCGTGTCTGACTATTTCCACATCCCTGTGGAAACCATCAACAGCACCACGCGCCGCCGCGAAGTGGCCCAGCCGCGCCAGATTTGCATGTATTTTGCGAAGAAATACACCAAGCTGCCGTTGAACACCATCGGACAGAGCTGCGGCAACAAGGACCATGCCACCGTCCTGCATGCCTGCCGTGTCATCAGCGACCTGTACGAAACCGACAAGAAGATGCGCAGCGACATCGACGAAATCGACAAAAAGATGAAATTGTAATTCTGAGACGCGGCATGCCACGTCTCTATTACCGGTTCGCTTTGGAACGGTATTGTTGCTCCATAGCGGCATCGCCCAGCTCGTGGTAGGCGTTGGCCATCATGGCGTAAATACGGGCTTTCTCCGCATTGTCGTAGGTGTATTCCAGCGCTTTCTCAAAATAGGTGAGCGACTTGCGGGCATTTCCCGTGTTGAGGTGCGCCACGCCCACTGTGTAGTACATCATGGAGGAGGTGGGGAACAGTTCCAGCACGTCGGATTCCTTTTCCAGCACTTTGGTGTAGTCGTGCGCTTGCGCAAGGCAGTATAGGTAGTCCTGCCAGAGGGCGTACTGGGAGAGGTCGATGGCGAGGGCGTGTTCAAAATTGACCGCCGCTTCGGCGTACTTCCGTTCCTTCATTTTCAGGGAGCCGAGGGCGGCCCAGCCTTCCACCGCGTCGGGATGTGCCTCCGCAAGGGCTTGCGCCAAAGCATACTGCTCCTGTGTGGGATTGGAATAGGGGAGGGAAACAAGGAAACGGCGCAGTACGGGAAGTTTCCGCTCGATTCCGACATCCTTGCTGCGGAACGCGGCGAGCCACGCATTGTATGCGGCCAGCTTGTCGCCCCGCTGGTCGTAATAGTCGGCCATCACCAGCTGCACCTCGGCATTGTCAGGATTCAGCTGCAGCACCTTCTCAAAGTAGGGCACCGCCTTGTCCGCCATCCGGTTGGTGACATAAATGCCGGCGGCCTGGATGTAGTGGTTCTCGTTCCACGGCTCCGCTTTTATAAGTTTGTCGTATTCCCCTACAGCGCTTTTTACATCGTCCAAATGCAGCCACAATTCCACTTTTGCAGCCGTAAGTTCCTCATTGTAGCCCATCAAGCGCTCCATACGGTCGTACAGGCCGATCACTTCTTTGTATTTTCCTAAATGGAGGCAGGCATCGGAATAGTAGAAAAGATAGTATTCGTTGCGCGGTTCGGCGGCGCACACCTTGTCCCACACTTTGACCGATTTTTCGTAATTCCCTTGCTCGTCAAGCACTTGAGCAAGTTCCACGAGGTACCACACATTTTTCTTGTCAGTGGCGGCGGCCTTGTTGAGATAGTACTCCGCCGTGGTGTAGTCGCGCTGTTCCGCCTTCAGTTTGCCCAGCATGAAATAGGCAGGCGCGTGCGAGGGACGGGTGGCAATTACGGACAGGAACTCCTTTTCCGCACCCGTGTAGTTCTGCGAATAGAAAGCCTTGAGGCCGTTGGCAAAGGTCACCGAGGCGGCCCGTTCCTCGGGAGAAACCACTGGAACCTTGGCCGTTTCCTTCTTTTTACCTTGGGAATATCCTGTGGCGCAGCAGAAAATCGCAAGGGCAAATATCCATATAATCTGTTTTTTCATAGGGATTTTTTAGTACAAATTTATTAAACGAAAAAAAAACGGGTACATTGTACGGGAACGAAAATATTGAGGCGCTGCTTTTGGACAATGCTAATGTCTGTCCAGACATGTCATCCGTCGGGGTGCAACGGATGAGGAATCGCTTTTTCCCTCTTTTTTGCCGCTTTTTTCAAAAACTTTGGCGGAAAAAAAATAGGGGTATTGAAAAAGTGCGTACTTTTGCACCTTAATTTTTGGAAGATGAGCGTTTTTGAGAAGAAAAAAATCCAACAAGTTGCTGATATATTGAAAGATGTGCATAAAATTGCCATCGTTTCGCACTTTAATCCCGATGGAGATGCCGTCGGTTCCTCGTTGGCATTGTACCACTATTTTAAGAATGCCGGTTACGAGGTGACGTCCATCCTGCCGAATCCGTTTCCGGGTTTCCTTGCATGGATGCCCCTCAGCAACGAAATTATTGTGGCGGAAAAGGCCAGGAAGAAAGCCCGTGAGGCACTGAAAACCGCCGACCTTGTTTTCGTCGTCGATATGAACGCGCCCCATCGCTGCGGCAACATTTTGGAAGATGTGCTTGCCAAATCTCCGGCACATAAAATCTTGATTGACCACCATATACTGCCGGATTTTGACTGCGATGTGATGTTCTCCACCCCGAAAACCACCTCAACGTGCGAGCTTGTTTACCAGTTTTTGGACAGGCTTTCGGGAAAGGAGGATCCGTTCACGCACGAGATAGCGTCCTGCATCTACGTTGGCATGATTACCGACACGGGCTCTCTCAGCTATGCCTGTAATTATCCATCTACTTACAAAATTATAAGTAAGTTGATGAAGAAAGGCATCGACGGCGAGCAGATTCACCGGAATGTTTACGACAACTACGAGGAGAGCCGATTCAAATTGCTGGGACTGTGCCTTAACCAGCGCCTTACCCTGTTGCGGAATCTTTCAACATCGTATATGTTTCTCGATTTGAAGGACTTGAAGAAAAATGGTTACAAGGCGGGCGATACGGAAGGGTTCGTCAATTACGGGCTTTCGTTGCATGGAATCCAGTTCACGGCTTTTTTTGTCGAACGAGAGGACCGCATCCGCGTTTCGTTCCGTTCCAAGGGCAGTTTCGATGTGAGCCATTTTGCCCGTACCCATTTCAACGGTGGCGGCCACAAGAACGCCTCTGCCGCCTTTTTCTATGGAACATTGGAAGAGTCCATCGAACATTTCAAAAAGGCGGTGAAACAGTATGCCGATGTGTTGAACCCTGAAAATTTCAAATAGTTGAAAAAGAGTATTTTATTGTTGGCAACTTCCCTTTGTTTGCTCTTCTTCTCGTGTGGGAAGAAGGAAACGGGCATTGTGCATATCCAGCAGCCGGACAAGCAGGAGAAGGAGGATCCCTACCTCAAATGGAACCAGGTGAATGTGGAGCGCGAGGACGAGGATATCGACTTTTTCCTCCAGCGTTATGGATGGGAGATGCAGAAAACGGGCACCGGCCTCCGGTACCAGTGCGTGAAGGAGGGTCAGGGGAGCCATCCGAAAACCGAACAGATTGTAACCCTCAAATACACAACTTTTTTGCTTACAGGTGATACGGTCTATACTTCCGATCGTGACGGGTTGAAACAGTTCAAGGTGGATAAGTCCGACGAGATTGCCGGCTTGAACGAGGCGGTGAAGATGATGCGGAAAGGGGAGCGTGCGCGCTTGGTGATTCCGTCGTTTTTGGCGTACGGCGTGGCGGGCGACGGCGAACGCATCCGGGGCAAGGTTGCGTTGGCAATGTATGTGGAATTGACTGATATTCAATAGTAAATATGAAAAATAAAGGTGCTATTATCATCCTTTGGATGTTCGTTGCGGCGACGATTTTTGCGGTCGGTTGCGAAGGCCCGGAGTATGCCAGCCCCAAGCCGAAAGGCTACTTCCGGATTGACCTGCCCGAGCATTCGTACCAGGAATTTGATGTCCAGAAACTTCCGTTTACGTTTGATTATGCTGAAACAGCGAACTTTACAACGCAGGATACGAACGGCTGTGTCTGGATTCACCTCAATTATCCGCAGCAGCATGCCGCTTTGGAGATGACCTACCTTCCTGTCCGCGACAACCTGCGCGAGCTGATGATGAACGACGAGAAATTCGTCGAGTTCCATTTCCAGAAAGCCGATGACGTGGTGGATTCATACATCTATGACAAAGAGGCGGAAGTTTATGGTAAAATATTTGATATCAAGGGGAAAGAGGTTGCCTGCCCGTTGCAGTTCTGGCTCACCGACAGCACCGAGCACTACCTTCGTGCATCCCTCTATTTCAACTTCGCGCCGAACAACGATTCGCTGCAGCCCGTCATCGACTACATCCGCGAAGATGTGATGCAGTTGGTTAGCTCTTTCAAATGGAAAAATAAAAAGTCTGAGAATGACACTATCCAAGAAGTCCAAAATACTGATAATTAGCGTCCTTTCCGCCCTGTTGGTGGGGACAATCTTTTTTTTCGTCCTTCGTGGACACCATCGGCATGATGACGGAAACTCCCGCAAGACGGAGGTAGAGGACAACCGTCAGGTCCGCAAGGAAGTGAACTCCATCGCCGACACGTTGGTGGTGAGGGTCCTACGGTACGACCATGACCTTTTCGCGATGGATCGTACCCGCATTCCGGAGGAACTGCATCGTTTGACTGCGAAGTATCCCCGCTTTATCGACTCCACGGCGTGGAAAGATCCTCGCTACATCCGTCAAATCGCCGATTTTCTGAATGATCCGTATATCCAGGAGATTCACCGAGATGTTGAAGATGCCTTCCCGAACCTTGATACGGCGGAAGAGAAGCTGAAAGGGGCATTAAGTATATATAAGTATTACTTTCCCGATGCCCAGCTGCCCGTTTTCTATGGGGTTGTTGCTGGCATCGACCCATCCGCACCTTTTGTGCTGTATGTTGATAATGAAATAATTATCAATTTGGATTGGTATTTGGGCCGTGATTACAAATATTATAAAGATTACCGAATTCCCCAGTACATCAGAGAGGAATGTAACCGCAAGTACATGGCGTTGGATTGTTTCCGCCGTGCAATGGCGTATCGCCACCTGCCTCCCAAAACGCCGGTAACCTTGTTGGACTATATGATTGAAGAGGGTAAAATCGTCTATTTCACGGAGTTGATGTTCCCGAACACGCCTGTTGAGGATGTCATTGGATATAGTGACGAAAAGTTTGCGTGGGCGCAAAAGTATCAGGCGGACGTTTGGAATTATTTGATTGAAAACGATTTGTTATTTTCAAAGGATGAGGAACCTATCCGTCGTCTGGTTCAGGAGGCTCCTTTCTCCAATCCTTTCAAGAATTCTCCCGGACGAATCGGCGCTTTCATCGGCTGGCGCATCATTGTCAACTATATGGAGAAACATCCGGAAATCTCCCTAAATCAGCTGATGCAGGAGACCGACAGCAGGGCTATTTTGGACAAATCCGGTTATAAGCCTTTGAAATAGAGGAAGAAAAAAAGTTATCAACAATACTTGAAATTCGCATATCAATTGTAGTATCTTTGCGCCATTGTTTATATTAAATTTAACCAACTAAAAATCCAAAGTTATGTCTGGAATTAACAAAGTTATCCTTATCGGGAACATGGGTAAAAATCCCGAAACGAAGACGTTTGAAAATGGTTCAAAGAAGGTCAATTTCACATTGGCTACGACCGAAATTTACAAAGACAAGGACGGCACCCGCAAGGAGCTGACCGAGTGGCACAATGTGGTTTGCTGGCGGGCGTTGGCCGATTTTGCGGAGAAGTACCTCTCCAAGGGCCGTAAAATCTACGTTGAGGGCAAGCTGCACACCCGTACGTGGGACGATGACAAAGGAAAACACTACATCACAGAGGTTTATGCCAATACGATAACCTTATTGGATCGTATGGAGAGCAAGCCTACGGAACAGAAAGTGGAGTCGGCAGCCCAGGAACCGTACGCGGAAACCGCCGTGGATGACGGTCCTTTCCCGTTCTAAAATCGGGTGTGGCGTACTGCCATCTCCATCTTGAATAGTGCGTCTCTGATGCCGGCCAATGTGCCGGTGTTCAGGGCGTCTGTTGAGTCGGCAGTGCGGACTTCGGAAAGTGCCTTTTTGAAGTCCGTGCCCGTCGCTTCGGCGCAATTTTCATCCGTTAAAAATAACATCAGATTGTCATGCAGTGACTGAATGCCGGGAATGGATTCCGTTTTCTGTTTCTGCTTTAGAAACTGCAGGATACGGAGCCCGTCGGCTTTCTCGTGGAACGCCCTGCGGAACTGGTTCGCGTCTTTCACGTTGTTGCGGATTGTGTCCCACAGGTTGTCGTCCTTGAACTGGCTTTGCAGGAACTCGAGGAACTCCGTGCGGATGTCGTGCTCGTAGAGCTCGTCCGTGCGGCGGCAGGTTTCTTCCACAATGGAGAAAAGGCGGTGATGGTAGATGGGGTAGCTGCTGAGGTCGCCTGCTGCCGCTTTGGACATGGCCGGACCCGTGCCGAAGAAGACACGGTCGGAGAACCGCGCCGCCGGATAGACACATTCGGGGTTCCAGCTGCCCACCGGGCCCATCTTCGTGAGCTTCTGCACAAGGTAGAAGTCCTCGCCGCTCTTCACGGGCGTGATGCCGCCGATTTTGCGGAGCGATTCCGCACGCATCACGATGGCGCTGCCGATGGCAGTGAAGGAGTAGGGACTTCCCATCCGTAGCATGTTGAGGGCGTAGTTGCGCATGTAGATCTCGTAGTGCAGTATGGCGCGGTCGGCGGCGGCATCGCCGGTGAGCCGGTGGTAGTAGGGTACGGACAACGCCACCCACTGCGGGTGCGTGCCGAAGCTGTCGATCAGGCTCTGGAGGTAGCCGGTGCCGAACTGCGTGTCGGCGTCCATGCTGACAATCAGGTCGGTGGGGGCGGCCACGGACAGAATGTGGTCGAACAGCACTTTCCGTGCCCAGCCGACACCGAAGTTCTTGCCCGTCCAACCGTGCCCTTTGGTGGAACGGTCAATGACCACCACTGGATGTTGGGCTTTGTACGCTTCCAAAACGCGCAGCAATGCGGCGTTATTCTCACAGATTCTACGGTGTTCCGCCGTGTCGTCCCACCACTCGTCGGGCTGGTTGACACAGATGTAAATGGTGTACGGAAGCTCGGACGAACACTTACTGGAAAAGACGGAATGTTCTATGGATTGCAGGGTGCGAGGCAGATACTCCAGCTCGTCCATCGCGGGGATGGCGATGTGCAGATGAGGTCGTGACGGTTGGCTAGGGGAGGATTCCCGCTTTCGGGTTGCAGCTGGGGCTGTGTTTTTCGCAGACAGGGTATTCATCTATTTTCCGGAACGTTTGAGTACAATGAGAACGGTGTAAATAAGGATTTTGATGTCCATTTGGAGGGACATGTTCTCAATGTACAGGATATCCCACTTGAGCCGCTCCACCATCTCGTCCACGTTTTCGGCATAGCCATACTTGACTTGTCCCCACGAGGTGATGCCGGGACGGATGCGGAACAGGAGGCGATAGTGCGGCGCTTTCTTGACAATCTGATCGATGTAGTACTGGCGTTCCGGCCGCGGGCCCACAAGCGACATGTCGCCCATAAGAACATTGATGAACTGCGGGGTCTCGTCGAGGCGGGTCTTGCGGAGAAATTTCCCGAACCGGGTGATGCGGGGGTCGGAGGCGCTGGAAAGCTGCGGACAGCCGTTCTCCGCATTCTGCACCATTGAACGGAACTTGATGATCTGGAAAGGCTTTCCCTTGTATCCAATTCGCTCCTGTGTGTAAAAAACCGGCCCTTTTGAAGAGGCCTTTACCCCGATGGCAATGAAGAGATATACAGGTAGCAAAAGGATAATGGCAATCAGAGAAAAGAAAATGTCACAGAACCGTTTCAGGTGCTTCTGCCAGTCGGGAAGCGCGTCGGGCGAGATGGAAATCAACGGTTCGTTGAGGATGGACGATACCCGTACGTTCCCCATCAGGTAGTCCTGCATCTGCGGGATGATCTTGAGGCTGATCTCCATATCCATAATCGTGGTGATAATGGTCTCGACGTATTTCCGGCTTCCGTTTTGCAATGCAATGATCAGCTCGGAAACTTCACGTTTTCCGACAACTTTCAGTAGATTGTCGAGGGTTCCCAGGCAGGGCAGCTCGCCGTCAAGGAAATCTTCGTCATCCTCCTTCATCTTGATGTAGCCGATAAGGATGTTGCCGGTTGTCGGAGTATGGGTGGACAGCCCGCGGTAGGTATCGCGCGCCAGTTCCCCACAGCCGATAATCAAGGTGTTGAAGCCGATTTCGCCACGACGAATCTTGTTGATGGTGGAGGTGGTGATGCACACCTTCGGCAGGTAGGTCAGCGTGAATTGCAGCAGGAAGAGCACTGCATAGTAAAGCAGGTAGTCGTTGTAGTCGTTGATGACATCGTCAAGGATAAATGCGAAAAAGAACAGCAATGTGCCGATGAAGGTGACAAGTAAGGTTGTCCCCAATTCCTTCAGTCGCGACTTGTGGTAAACGCGGTTGTAGGAACCGGACACTGCGTGCAGAAATACCCAGTAAAGCGGGCTGGACACAATGCCTATGTAAAACTTGTAGTCGTTGAAGATGGTCTCATGAAGGTTCCCGAGAACGCTGTGGTCCACATTGTACTTGCGGAATACAAAGAAACAGCACCATGTGACAATGGCCGCGAGAATGTCGAAAGTTATATATAGTGCGCTGATTCTCTTCTTTGTACTTTGCATAACAGGCTATCGGTATATAACTTTGATATTGTCAAAATAGTAGTGGACGGGAGTGCTGTCGCTTCGGCCTCCTGAAAGATAGACCTTGTATCCTACCGCATTGCTGGTGTGGTTGCGCAGCACCGCCTGAGTGAGATTTATATAGATCTTCTTCCACTTCGGGGAGGCATTCACCACTACCAGTGGCTCGTCGGTCGTCAGGGCACTCGTCGGCTTGTTGATGAGCACACCGGCGTAAATCTGTGCGTTTTCTACATCACAACGGTAGTCCATCTCCAGAAACACATACTCTACAGTGTTGAATTTCATCGTGGACGAGATGACGTTGAAGTCTGTATTGCTGTCTTCCAGCGATATTCTCCCTATGCGGTTAGTCGGATTTTGGTCGTCATAGATGTGCTCAAAGTTCACGCCGTTGGAATCTTCCGATGAAAAATAGCCGTTGTAGTCCCGTTCAAAGTTCTCAATGACCTTGAATTGGGTGGTGGAATAGTATTTGAAGGGTATGTCAGAGACTTTTGTTATTTCACTGTGCTTCAATGTGATGTTTTGTTCTATTGCATCGGCAAAGGGGTAGCGCGGACGCATGGTGGAAACACCGTTCATTTTAATTCCCGGATAAATCTTGACGGAAACCGCTTCGTCCGCCAGCACAGGGATTTTGCAGGGCAGTTCCCAAGTTCCCAGATCTTTGCCGTTGACAATCACCCATGCATCGGGAAAGTTGTGCGAGGCGATGCAGTCGAGTTCTCCTTGGTCGTATCCTGCGGAAAAATCTTCGTTGAAATTGGTCATGTCAACGTGGAAGGCGGCGGTGTCTATGTAGAGATAGGAAGCTGTGAGGTCTGTTTTTTTGCAACTGCCCAGCAGAAGGCACATTAGGAGGAAGCAGATGGCGGCGGCTGTTTTTTTCATATCAGATGTAACGTTCAATTTGCGACTTTATTTTGTGAAAGGGCAATACTGTCCAGGGCAAGGGTATCAGTTGGGATACCGGTGGTGTCGGGGAGTGTGCGCAAAATTATTGCCACAGGCTTGCTGTCAGCCTTGTATGTTTTGATAATGGCTTCGGGTTTGTTCCAGCAGTTCTCCAATTCTCGCGGGCTCATGTCGTCGATGTAGGAAAGATAGTAGTCCCAGTACAGTCCTGTGTCGGACAGCGAGCCTGCCACCACTTCAATCCGCCCGGTATCGTTGCGGAAGAAAAAACGGGTGGCTTCGAGGTCCTGTGTGGCTACCTGCAATTTCGGCAATGTGTCCACTCGGTATCGGTTGTCGTTCTTGCTGATGTAGGAGAGCAGCCATTTGGATGCCTTCCGGTTGTAGTTTTTCCCTTCGTCAATCGGGTACTTGCCAAAGGTACTGTGCACTCCTCCGGCGAGCTCGTTGTAATAGATGCCCACCCCCGGCTGGTTCAGAAGCACGTGTCGCAACGGCAGCAGCGACAGCAGGAATATCCCGCCCACAATGACAGCGTTGGTGTACCGGTCGTCCACGCGGCGCAGAAACCCGTCGTAGCCCGCTGCTGCCATCATTGCGACCAGTGGATACAGCATCATGTAGTAAAACCAGCCATCACCCACGCTTGCCCCTGCATGGTGCAGCGACCACAACGGGAAAAGAAGGCTGAAATACAGAAGCAGCGACGGGAAAAAGCGGGCTTCCTTGACCACTGTTCGTATGAACAGAACATGTACAAGGCAGCCGATGATGATGACCAGCGGCAGAGTGACCTGCATCCGCGATAGCAGAAACCGCACACCGAGAGACGAGGTGGAAACGCTTTTCCCTGCCCATAGGAAATTTCCAATTGCCAGATTCTCGGTTGACTTTACGATGGCATTGGATAATCCTGCATTAGAGAATCTCAGGAAATGGAGCGGATTCATCAGGTCGGCAAGGTAAACCGCAGCTACAGTTGCGGACACGATAACGACCAGCTTCAGGAAATTCCGGCCGTAGGCGCGGGTGAATAGCTTCCGTATGGGATTCTCGATAAAGAAGATCAAGAAGGCCATCAGGATGAAGTAATGCAGCAGGACGAACCCCGCACAGCATACGTAAACGGCGGCAATCGTGTCAAGCACAAGGATGATCAGGCGTTTCCACTTGACAATGGGGAATTCGGTGACGAACAGGTATATTTCGTAAATCCCCAGCAGATAGAAGAGTGCAAAAGATACATCCGCGACATTCCCGAAGGATTGTGCCAGAAAATGGGGCGAAATGAACAACAGAAATGTCCCGAAAAATGCCGCTCTCCATGTGAATAGTTTCATCAAGAACCCACCGGCAACCAGAAGGATTCCCCACGCGAACAGTGCGCCTATGATATGTCGGAATTGATAGACGGAGCTGATTCCGAACCATTTGCAGATGCAACAGCAGAGAAAGTCCACAAAATGCGGGTGGTTTTGGGTGCAACTTCCCGCTTCCACCTCTGTGGATGCACCCGAGAAGTGACTGTAGAAAAGTTCCGCCTGTCGGTGGTCGCCGATTTCTTTTTCGGAAACCCCCACTTCCGCCGCCAGGATGGGAAGTGCTACCATCAATGCGATTATCAAGATGTAAAAAAGGTACTTGAAAAGGTCATCCTTTGTCTTGACGGAGAAGGAAAAGAAATCCTTCTTGAACTTGCGAAAGACGTTGGCATGAATGCGCTCCTCTGACATACGGATGTCAAGAATTTCCCGCTCAAACAGGTTTCTGGAATACTTGATATTGAAAATCAGATTGTTGTAAAAATCCTTAAGTCGTTTTGAAAAGTCCACGGCAAAAATTTTAGGGCGCAAATTTACATAAAAAGGTATATTGGAGGACTGTTTATGGAAAGAAAAAGCCGCAACCTATGGAAGTTGCGGCTTTCTAAAGGTTTGTCTGTGGCTTATTCTGCGTTTTGGGCGGCAGCCTCAGTGCGTTCCTTGTCCTCTTTCACGAGTTGCTCGTCAATGAAGATACGGCCGCAGGCTTCGCAGACAATGATTTTCTTGTGCAGACGGATATCCAACTGGCGCTGCGGGGGAATGGTGCTGAAGCAACCACCGCATGCATCACGGCTTATCTGTACGATCGCCAAGCCATTACGGGCATTTTTGCGAATACGTTCAAAGGCGGAGAGCAGACGCGGCTCCACTTTCTCCTTGAAAGCATCCGCTTTCTGCATGAGCTCGGCTTCTTTTTCCTCGTGTTCGGCAATCAAGCCGTCCAGTTCGCCCTTCTTCTGGGTGAGAATTTCACCCTTCTCTTTTAATTCGTTTTCCAAACTCTTGATTTCCTCAGTCCTGATCTCAACGTTGGCTTGTACCTTGGAAATCTTCTTTTCAGAATTCTGTATTTCAACAGTTTGATATTCGATTTCTTTTGACAAAGAATCGTATTCACGGTTGTTGCGAACGTTGTTCTGTTGCTCCTCGTAGCGGGAAATCAATGCTTTCGCCTCCTGGATCTTGTTGCTCTCAGTGGAAATCTTTTCGTTCATTTCTTTGATTTCCTCATGGAACTTGCTGATACGGGTCTTTTTGCCTTCAATGTCGTCTTCCAGATTCCGGACCTCGTTCGGCAGTTCGCCGCGTTCAATGCGTATCCGGTCAATTTCGGAATAGATGCACTGGAGGTGGTAGAGGGACAGCAGGCGGTATGCAATGCTGTTCTCTTCGGGTGCGGGTGCCAACTTGGCGGCCGCTGCCTCAGCGGCAACGGTGGCAACGGCTTGGTTTTCGGAAACAACAGCTTCTTCTTTTACTTTTTTCTTTGCCATATTGATATTTGTAAAATCTTGATTTTAAATGTTATATGATGCTAATTTGCAGTTTTTCAACTTCCGATAATGAAACGGCAAAAGTATTAAAATTTTCTTTTAGTTCGTTATAAATAATTTCTTTTATAAAATGTTCGCTTTCAAAGTGGCCGATGTCGGCAATCAGCATCTGTCGTTCGGCCGAATGAAAGTCGTGGTATTTGACATCGCCGGTGACGTATATGTCGGCGCCCGCAGCCATCGCCTGACGGATGAAGGAACTGCCGCCGCCGCCCAACACCGCCACCCGACGGATGAGCTTGTCGGTGTTCCCGTAGTACCGCACCATCTGCAAACCCAGCTTCTCTTTCAGTTTCAACAGGAAGATTTGGGCGGGAACCGCTTCGGGAAGGTCGCCGACACGGCCCAGACCCACCTTGCGGTTGGTGTTCTCCAACGGGTAGATGTCAAACGCCGGTTCTTCGTAAGGGTGTGACTGATAAAGCGCTGTGATGACTTTCTTCTGGATGTGCGCCGGAAAGACCATCTCGATCCGTTCTTCCTCCACCTCCGTCAGTTCGCCGTGAAGCCCGATAAAGGGATTCGCCCCGGCGGTCGGGCGGAACATCCCGTGCCCTTCCACCTTGTAGGCGCAATGGTCGTAGTTGCCGATATGCCCGCAGCCCGCCTCGAACAGCGCATTGCATACGGATTCCGCGTGGTCGGCAGGGACAAAAAACGAAAGCTTGCAAAAACCGGCGGGGATAGGGGAGAGAACGCTTACGTTTTCCAACCCGAGTTTGGCGGCAAAGGTGTCGTTCACCCCGCCTTCGGCACTGTCTAAATTGGTGTGCATGGAGTAGAGCACCATCTTGTTCTCCAGTGCTTTGCAGATAACGCGCCCCACGCGGTTGGTCGGCTCGATCTTGAAAATCCCCTTCCGCAGAATCAGTGGATGGTGCGAGATGACCAGGTTGGCGTTGCGCCGGATGGCCTCGTCAATCGTCTCTTCCGACATCTCGAAGCAGACTAAAATGCCGGTGATCTCTTGCTCTTTATCGCCGCATTGGATTCCGCAGTTGTCGAAATCTTCCTGATAGTGTAAGGGATATTTCTCCTCTAAAAAGGATAATACTTCGCTGATTTTCATGGTTCTAAGAAAATAGGCCTGCGCTTAATGGAGGCAGGCGTAAGTGATGGCGAAAATACCGATGATGGCGCAATAGACAGCGAACCACACCAATTTGCCTTTTTTCACAATGTTGATCATCCATTGGCAGGCGAGGCAGCCGGTGAGGAAGGCGGTGAGGAAGCCGAGACCGAGGGCGAGCGGCGAGATGCCGTTCATGGCAGTGGAGAATCCGAGCTCCGCGATGTCTTTGACGTCCAAGAGAGCTTCACCAAGGATGGGCGGGATGACCATCAGGAACGAGAATTGCGCCAGTTTTTCCTTTTTGTTTCCGAGCATCAGTCCCGTGGCGATGGTGGTTCCCGAGCGGGAAAGTCCCGGAAGCACGGCGATGGCCTGTCCGATGCCGATAATCAGGGCGTGCCAGCCGCTGATTTGCTCTTTCGGGCGCGGTTTCGCAAAGTAGGAGAAGGCGAGCAACGATGCCGTCACCAGCAGCATGATGCCTACAATGAGCATTCCCGAGCCGAAGATTTCCTCCACCGTGTCTTTGAAGAAGAAGCCGACGATGGCGATGGGAATCATGGAAATGAGGATGTTGATGGCGAAGCGGGTGCCGTCGTTCAGGCCGCTGTAGGATTTCCACGACTGCTTGGCAAACAGGTCTTTGAAAATCCAGACGATTTCCTTCCAGAGGATGACGAGGGTGCTGCAAACGGTGGCGATGTGTACGACCACGGTAAAGGTGAGGTTCTCCTCTCCTGACAGCCCGAAGAGCGTGGAGACGATGGTGAGGTGGCCGCTGCTGCTGACCGGCAGAAATTCGGTAAGTCCTTGGATGATACCCAGGATGATAGCTTGAAACCACTCCATGGATTATGCCTCCTTTGTTTCGGCTGTTTCGGCGGTCTCCTTGTTGCGCGGGTGCCACATGATGGCGACGATCTCGGTGACAAGGCCGATGAGAATCAGGATGGGCGCGACGACGAGGCGGCGGGTGTCGAAGATGGCCTCGCTGAACTGTGACGGATCTTCGGAGGCACCGCCGGAGAGGGCGATGTAGCCGATGAACAGGATGACCGCACCTATGCCCATCATAATATAGTTGAGCTTACGGAAAAGCGGGGGGCGTTTCGTCGTGTTCGGTTTGCGGCCGTATTGGGTCGTTTTGTTCTCGGTTTTGGTTGAAATTACTTGTGCCATACTATTTTACAAATATAAACGATCGGAATTGATTTTGATGTACTTGTTCACGAAAAGGAAGGCAGCCAGCATGGTGAACAGGATGCTGAACAGGAATAGACCGCCGAGGATGATGCTGATTTCGCGGGTGTAGGAGAGGTCGAAGATTTCCGGCAGTGCAACGTAGCCGCCCCAGAGAGCCGCTGCCACCAGCACCACGGCGATGAATCCCGCCCACGTTCCTTGGGCCAGTCCTTTGAGGATGAACGGCTTGCGGACAAACCGGCGGGTGGCACCGATCAGCAGCATGCTGCGGATGTTAAACCGCTGTGCATAGATGTTCAAACGTATCGAGTTCGCAATCAGCAACAAGGAAATGAACATGAAAACAGCGCAGAAGCCAAGGGTGATCCATTGGATTTTGTTGAAATTCCCTTGGATGAGATCGACAATGTACTCGGGGTATTCCACGTCCTGCACAATCTTGTTCTCCTTGATGGCCTTGACCACATTGTTGAGGGAATCGGAGTTCTGGGTGTATTCCTCTTTCAGTGTCAGGATGATGGAAGCGTTGATGGGATTCACAATCACCTCTTCGTAGTTGTTGCCGATCACCCGTTTGGCCTCGGCCACGTTGTCGGCTTGCGACGACACGCGGGAGGTGGCGACGAAGGGCTGGAGCTTGAGGGTCTGTTCAAATGCGTTGATGTCTGCCTCTTTCACACCCGACTCCTGCGAGTAGAAAAGCACCTCCATCTCCATCTTGCTGGAGAGGTTGTGGATAAACTTGGTGGAAAAGAAAGCAAGGAAGACGAGTACGCCGACGAAGAACATCGTAAGGGCGATGCTCAGCACCGACCCGACGGCAGAGGCGGCGAGCCGCGCCCGCGTGATTTTGTCAATGGATTCAGGATACCTGCTCATTTACAATTAGTTTAGTTTACAAAAAATAGGCTGCAAAGGTACGTTAATTTCATTAAAATAAGAATGCCTTTTTGAAAATGTTTGTAACAATTATTTTTTCCCTTTCAGTATCTTGATCAAGGCTTCCTTCTGTTTCTGAAGACTGGCGATGGTTGCCTCGTCCCGCTCCACGTCGCGGGTTTCAAGGATTTCGAGCCACGCCTCTACCGTCTGGTAATAGATGGCAGCCACATCCTTGAGGTCGTCGGCACGGGTGGCGTACTCCACCGCCTCGCTGTAGTACGACTTCGCCAAGTCCGGATCATTCGCTTCCGCCGCCAGCAAACCCTTCAGATAGAAGTTCGTGATGACCTCCGACTCCACCACCTCCTTGTACTTCCCTTCGTACAGTTTCAGCAGGTATTCGTTGGCCTTGTCAATCTGGGAGATGGCCAAGTTGTGCCAATCCAGCTGACTGCAGATTACGGCATTTTTCAGATAATACCGCGACATCTGATAGACCTGATAGTCGCTGGTCTCGTCGAGGGCCTCTTCCGCAAGCAGGATCAGTGTGTCGCTCGCGCGCAGGGCCTTTTCGTACCACTCCTTGTTGTCCGGCTCGTCGGTGGCGTCACCGATGGCGTTGGCACACTCCACCATATCGCCATACACGGTAATGGCATTGCCACGGCACTGTGACGCGGAAGTGTCGCTGAACAGATAGCGGTTCACTACCAAACACTCGTTATATACTTCAAGAGCCTGAAGGTTGGAGTCTACGGCTGCGTAGGCTTGGGCAAGCCGGTACAGCGACTGCAGGAAGGAAAGGCTCTCCTCCTTGCCCCAAAGGATGGTCTTGCGGTGCGCATCTACCTCGCACTTGGTATATCTGAGCTTCTTTTGCGGTTCCTTGTATGCGTTGGCAATTTTTTCAGAGTAAGAAAGATAGTTGTTCAAATAGGTGGTGTCTCTGCTGCAAAAACGTTTGTAATACTCCACCTGCGCTTCCAACAGCCCGACATATTTGATGCTGTCTTTTTTCTCCCTGTAATAGTTTTCAAGGATGGAGGCCACCTGTTCATAACGCTGGTAGGGACGGCTCATCGGATAAAGCTGGTAGTATTGCGCCGACTTCTCCATCAGGGGAACCACTTTCTTGAAATTACCGGCATTGTACTGGGCGACGGCTCGGGTATGGTACATTTCTCCAAGCGAGAAGCAGGCGGTGCTGTCGCCCAAAGCCATCGCTTTCCTGTACAGGCTCTCCGCCGCTTTGTACTCTTTTTCCGCCGCTTTCGTGTTGCCGAGGATTCTGTAGGCATCGCCTGAATAGTAATGGGCTTCGCCCTTTATGCGGGTGTAGGTGCCCGTTTGCGAGGCGGGGACTTGCGATTCGTAGGTGAATATCCGCTGGTATGTCGCAAGTGCTTTCTCGGTCATTTTCATGTTGAGATAGGCATCTCCCATCTGAAGGTAGTTGGTCAGGAAATCGGGCCAGTACTCCGGTTCCTTCTCAAGCGCGGCCATATAATAACGGTTGGCCTCCTCGTAATAGCTGAGCGTTCCTTCATACTGCTCGTAATAGTACATTTTTTCCGCTTTATGGTTGAAGAACTGCGCTTTCTCTGCCTCTACGGAGCGGCTGTTTTCCTTGGAGTGCATATCCAGAAGAAGTTCGATGAAGGCATCAAGTTCGGCTGCGGCCCCGTTTCGGCTCTGCCCGTGCAGATAGTCGGAGGCATCGGAGCAGAAGTTCAGGGCGGTTCCCGTAAAGATGTGGGGATAGAGGGAGTCCAGCAGGACGAAACTCCGTTTGAAACCGCGCACCGCATCGCGCACCGCACCGTCGTCATCCTGCCGGTAAACTGCATGGACGAGCAGCGAGGAATTGGCTATCATATAGTTCACGGTGAACATTTCCGGGAATGACTTTATCAATTGCCCGTTGATTTCGGCCTGGTTGCGGTAAAGTTCCAAGAGCAGGGAACTCTCATCACCGGCGTTTTCTACACTGTTGGCATACAGGTGGGTGCGCCCCGCATACTGCAACTGCAGGAACAAATCGGAGGGATAACGGGTGTAGTTCTCCTGGGCAGCGCGGAAGATGGCAGTCTCCAGCTCCAGCATCTTTGCATCGGAATACGCCGACATCCCTTGTGTGGCCACTTCCAATATATTTGAATATACATCGATAGCCGTGCGGTTCTTGTAAAAATCCCCATTGTCCGTCATGTCAATATATTTTTGGCAACCCATCAACAAACTGTCCCACTGCTGATTAATCCTCGCCGTATCGCCTATGAACTGCAGAGTGTGCAGCATCAGACGACGGTTCGCGTTTAAAGCCCAGTAACCATCCTGGTAATAAGGATATTTGCGACAGACCTCCTCGCATTTGTCGATATAGCGCTGGAAGGCGGCGACCAGCAGCTCTGGATCTTTTTCGTTTATGTATTTTGCGAAAGAGGGCTCGAAAAGGAATGAATATTCCGGAATCCTGTCTTCCTCTTTAGCCGTAATCGAATCCGCTTCCTTCCAGTTGCTCTCATTCAACAGGTTGATCAGATGTGCACCTATGGTCATGGAGAAGTCCTGAAAATGATTCTGATACAGGATTCTTGTATAGGTGCTGGCCGGCTCGGGATCAAACATAACGAGATTCAGGTCTTTGAAATACGCATAGTCGCTGATGATTTCCAAATTGTCGTTACTGCCATCATCTTTCCGTATCAACTCTTTCACCGCCTTGGCCGCGCCGTCCACATCGCCCTCCTGCAGGAACTTTTCAGCGGCCGCGCGCACGTCGTCGCGAAACCGGTACAACCGGTACGGGGAGGTGCTCATGGCATCCTTGTAGTACTGTGCAATCACCGGGGAATAGGCGTGTCCGGCATATTCCATCAGGTTTTGGGCGTATTCGTCGGCCATATCGGGATGCAGCCGCACGGAGTCCCGATAGGCCAGCATCATCTCCGCCTCGCTGTCGTATGCAGGGCGGAAATACTTGACAAACAGTTCTGTCGCTGCCTCACGATACGCTTCTTCCTTAGCCATATAAAAGAACACCGTGTCGTTGCTCTGAAAAAAACGGTAGCGGGATTCCCTCGTTCTGCCCATTTGGATATAGCTGTCTAGCGTCCAATCACTCATACAGAGGAAGTCGCCTTTCCGGTTTTCAGGAAGGGTAGCCACAGCGACTCCCTTTGCGTTGGTTTGCAACGGCTGCCCGTACAGAGTGGCGACGGCGCCGGCCAGCGGTTTCTTGTCCGGATAGGACATCACTTTGAAGATTTGTTTCACCTGTGCGGAGGCGGAAAATGCCACAAGGGCAAAGAAAAGGGAAAGGAAAAGAGCCGTCTTTTTCATAATATAAATAGGATTTTATGGTTAAAGGGTAATATTGTTTACATCTTGCAGAAAACCTCCTCGTACCACGGAGTATATTCCCGCCATACAAAGGTGTTGTGCCACAGTAAAATAAAATCGCCTTCAACGGATTCACAAGTCTGTTGCAACTGCCGGATTTTCTGTAGCGCCTCTTGCGGGGTATATTCCTGATATTGCTGGAAAGTTCCGTCCATGGCAATGAGTGGGTGCTCCGTTACTTGTAGCGGCCGGTCGTTGGCTATGTCGTACAGTTTGAAAGGATGGCACGTCCCGCAACGGAATCCCTCTCGTTCTGCATAACCGAGCGTGAAGTCGTCTTTAAGTCCACAGTTTTGCCAGACAGAGGGTGTCTTTTTTGCATCAAACCGGAGGAAATGCTGCCGTCCTTGCGTGATGGGACATTCCGCGACGTTTTCCAAATACAGTTTTTCCTTGTTGAAGCAGCTGGCGTTGTCATAGCTGAAGTAGCTGCCATGGAGTCCGATTTCGCCGCCTCGTTCCGTCACTGTGCGGATCAGATGGGCGGCTTGTGCCCCGAAGATGTCGTAGGTGGCATCGGGGTCGCCGCTCCGCAACGACTTGAAAAAGAAAAGGGAACGTCGCTTGTTCGTCCGATCCTGTTCCAAAAGCATCTCCACCGCCAGAATGTAGGGGTCCCGCAGCTCGTCGCGGCGGCAGGCGCGAAACTGTGCCATCGATGTGCTGAACTGCTTCAGACTCCTGTACTTGAACAGGTCAGCCGCCAGTGTGTGCAAGTTGGTGTAAAAACCGCCAAACCGGCTGATCAGGTCGATGTCGTGGGTGCTGATGAAAGCGGATTCTCTTGGCGTAATCTGGGTGTCGGGAAATTCTTTTTGGATGATGGAACGAAGAAGAAGGGCATATTCGTCCACAATGGGAATCTCGATCAGGTCGTATTTTGCCGCCACGCTGTTTTTGTATAGCGCCCTGCCGTGCGTGTCGCGTTCGTCCGTGAGCAGTTCGTCGGTCCGTGAGAGCATGACAAAGGGCAGCGATATGAAATCGTAATGCAGGGTGATTGCCGTCTCTTCAACGGAGTAGATGCCTTCCTCGTCTCTGCAGCGGAAGGCGGGGATTTCTTTGCCTGTCGGTGCCTCCAATCGCTCTGCCGACAATTTGCCGTTCATCATTTTCTGATGCGAATCGGTGTCCACCAATGGGAAAACGATGCGGATTCCCGCGACGGTTGCTTCTGCGCGGCTGCCGTCGGTTTCAATGGTATTGGCAAAATTGGGGAATGCCACCCGGAGAAGGTGGTCAAGAGTGTAGGCTATGGCGTTGCGCGTGGGCATGGGAATCAGTCTTCTCTGACGATGACGGCACCTAAAGAGTTGAGTCTTTGTACGATATCCTGGTATCCGCGGTCGATTTGTTCGCAGTTGTTGATGCGGCTGTACCCTTCGGCGGAGAGTGCGGCGATGAGCAATGCCACACCGGCCCGGATGTCGGGCGACTGCATGGTGGTGCCGCGCAGGCGGTACTTGTGGTTCAGTCCGATGACGGTGGCGCGGTGCGGGTCGCAAAGGATGATTTGTGCCCCCATAGTCTTCAGCGTGTCCACGAAGAACAGTCGGCTCTCGAACATCTTCTGGTGGATGAGCACGCTGCCTTTGGCTTGGATGGCGGTGACGAGGGCGATGCTGAGCAAGTCGGGGCTGAAGCCGGGCCACGGCGCGTCGCTGATGGTGAGGATGGAACCGTCCATATTGGTGTCCACCTCGTACTGCTTCTGTTCCGGGACAAAGATGTCATCCCCCTTGATTTCCAGCTTGATACCTAATTTTGTAAAGACTTGCGGGATGATGCCGAGGTGCGGCACTCCGCAGTTCTTGATGGTGATGCTGGATTGTGTGGCGGCGGCCATCCCGATGAAGCTTCCCACCTCGATCATATCGGGCAAGATGGTGTGCTCGCATCCGTGTAGCTCTTCCACACCCTTGATTGTCAAAAGATTGGAACCGATACCGCTGATCTTCGCTCCCATTTTGTTGAGCATGGTGCAAAGCTGGTACAGGTAGGGTTCGCAGGCGGCATTGAAGATGGTGGTGGTGCCGGAGGCAAGAACCGCGGCCATCACCACGTTGGCTGTACCCGTGACGGAAGCCTCGCTCAGCAGGATATACCTGCCGGTCAGTTTGTCGGCACTGAGTTCGTAAAGGGTTGTTTTGGGATTGTAGCGGCACTTGGCTCCGAGCGCCTCGAAGCCCTCGAAGTGTGCCGTCAGGGGGCGCAGTCCGATTTTGTCACCGCCCGGCTTTGCGGCGTAAGCCTTGTGGAAACGGCCCAACAGCGGTCCCAAGACCATAATGGAGGCACGGATGGCTCCCGAAACTTTCACGAACTCTTCCGACTGAAGATAGTTGTAGTTGACACTTTCGGCGCGGAATTCGTAGGTGTGCCGGTCAATCGGGTTTACGGCCACACCGAGTTCCATCAGAATCTCGATGAGTTTCTTCACATCGCGTATGTCGGGAACGTTGCTGATACGTACGGTTTCATTGGTTAGAAGGACGGCGCAAAGCACCTGCAATGCCTCGTTCTTTGCGCCCTGAGGCGTGATGTTCCCCTCTAAGTGCGTGTCGCCTTGAATGATAAACGAACTCATAATGTTATAGATTTTCAAATTTCCGCAAACATACAATATTGTAATATATGATTGTTCATTGCAGTTTCGGTTTTTATTAACACCTCAATGATAATTATTTGCGAAAAAAAGCAGCAAAACATGTCGTGTTTTTTTGTGGAAATCTTTTTTTTAAAGAAATAGGTCGGATATAACGAAATTGTAGTACTTTTGCCACCCGAAACAGTTACATTCTAAAATTTTATGCTATGAAGACGAAGTACATTGATTTGATTTCACAAACCTACGAATTTCCGCAAGAGCAGTTCAAGGTGGAAGAAGGTGAGTTGCATTTCAATGATGTTCCTTTGATGGACATCATCAAACAGTACGGGACTCCATTGAAAATTACCTATTTGCCGAAGATTTCGCAGAATATTCAAAAGGCGCGGCGCTGGTTCAATGTGGCTATAGCCAAGGCGGATTACCAGGGAAGCTACCATTATTGCTACTGTACCAAGAGCTCCCATTTTGAATTCGTGATGTCGGAAGTGCTCAAGAATGATGTGCATATTGAAACTTCATCTTCCTTCGATTTGAATCTGATTGAGGTTTTGGAAGAGCAGAAACTGTTTGAAAAGGAGAACTTCATCATTTGCAATGGATTCAAAAAACAGCAATACATCGACAACATTGCCATGATGCTGGACAAGGGTTACATCAACACGATTCCTGTTCTCGACAATATCCATGAATTTGATATGCTGGACCAGGCGGTCAATACAAAGTGCAAGATCGGCATCCGGATCGCCACCGAAGAGGAACCCCGGTTCGAATTCTATACCTCCCGACTGGGAGTCCGCTACAACGACATCATCCCGTTTTACGAGCATAAAATCAAAAACAACCCGAAGTTCGAGCTGAAAATGCTGCACTTTTTCATCAATACCGGTATCCACGACACCTCCTACTATTGGAATGAGTTGGGGAAGTGCATCAGTCTCTACTGCGACCTCAAGAAGATTTGTCCCGAACTGGATTCCATTGACATCGGCGGCGGCTTCCCCATCAAGACCTCCCTTTCCTTCGACTATGATTATGAATACATGGCCGAGGAAATCGTTTCCCAAATCAAGCAGATCTGTGAGCGTGAGGGTGTGGCCGAGCCTGACATCTTCACTGAGTTCGGTTCCTATACTGTGGGCGAGGCGAGCGCCGTCCTTTTCTCCATTCTCCAACAGAAACGTCAGAATGACAGGGAGTTGTGGGATATGATTGACAGCTCCTTCATGACGACTCTGCCGGACACATGGGCCATTGACCAGCAGTATATCATCCTTGCGGTCAACAACTGGGAGAAGGAGTACGAGCGTGTCTTTCTCGGCGGCTTGACTTGTGATAGTCAGGATTTCTACAACTCCGAGGCCTCCCTCAATGCCGTGTTCCTCCCCAAAATCCGCGCCTATACGCCGACGGAGCATCATAATGAGGACGAGGAGGATCCTCAGTACATCGGACTTTTCAACACGGGTGCCTATCAGGAGTCCATCGGCGGCTATGGCGGCATCCAGCATTGCCTCACCCCCGCGCCCAAACACATTATTATATATAGGGACGAAGAGGGCGAACTCTGCACCAAACTCTTCGCCAAAGAACAGAGCTACAAGTCAATGCTTAAAATCCTCGGGTATTAGTCTTTGTATAAAGTAGAAGGTATGAAGTAGAAGGTTTCCACGCACACCCCCTCTTTATTCCCACTTCCTACCTAATACTTCCTACCTTTTACCTTTTTTGCAGAAAACCCCAATTCCGTATTATAAACCATTAATTTTCTAACAATGAATTACTTAACCGTGGAGGGCGTAACGAAGTCGTATGGCGAAAAACTGCTGTTCGAGAATGTCTCTTTTGGTTTGGAGAAGGGGCAGAAGACGGCGCTGATTGCCAAGAACGGCACGGGAAAGTCCACGCTGTTGAATATCATTGCGGGCGTTGAAGAACCCGATGCCGGCCAGGTGGTGATGCGGAAGGATATTTCGGTTTCGTATCTTCCTCAGATAGATGATTTTGCAGATGAAACATCCGTTCTGGACGCTATCTTCAACGCGCAGACACCCGCTGTGCAGGCGGTGAAGGAGTACGAAACGTGCGTGGCGCTGTCCAACGATCTGCATGAGTCCGGCAGAGTGGATCCGGAGATTGAGGCACGGCTGCACCGCGCCATCGAGGAGGTGGACCGCCTGCAGGCGTGGGACTTCGAGAGCCGCGCCAAGGAGGTTCTTTCCCGCTTCGGCATCGAGGATGTCTTCAAGTCGGTTGGCGAGCTGTCGGGCGGCCAGCGCAAGAAAGCGGCGCTCGCCCGTACCCTCATCGCCGACACCGACCTGCTGATTCTGGATGAGCCTACCAATCATCTTGATATTGAGATGATTGAGTGGATGGAATCGTACCTCACTCACGCCAATGTCACCCTGCTGATGGTGACCCATGACCGCCACTTCCTCGACCAGGTTTGCAACGACATCCTTGAAATTGAAAATGGCAACCTGTACCGCTATCGCGGAAAATACGACTACTATCTTGAAAAGAAGGAGGAACGGCTCAGTAACGAGAATGCGGAGCACGAAAAGATGCGGCAGCTCTACCTGAAGGAGTTGGAGTGGGTGCATACCTCTCCGCAGGCTCGTACCTCCAAGGCAAAGGCCCGCATCCAGGCTTTCGAGCAGCTGAAGGAGGATGTGACCCGCAAAGTGGAGAAGCCGGCCGCCACCTTTCATGTAGAGCCCGAACGACTTGGAAACAAGATACTGGAGATCAATAATTTGGATTTTGCATACGATGACAATGTCCTCATCCGTGATTTCTCCTATATTTTTAAAAAAGGGGAGAAGTGCGGGGTGGTTGGAAAGAACGGAACAGGGAAATCCACATTTTTAAAGTTGATAATGGGCGAGTTGCGGGCCAATGCCGGGAAAATCACCGCGGGCCAGACCGTCACCTTCGGCTATTTCTCGCAGGACGGACTGCAGGTGAAAGGCAACAAGCGCATCATCGACATCGTGAAGGAGTATGCCGAGGTCATCCGCACCGAGACGGGCAACCTTATCGGCGCGTCACAGTTCCTGAACCACTTCGGTTTCAAGTACGAACAGCAATACACCTATTTTGAGGACCTCAGTGGCGGTGAAAAACGCAAGCTGCATCTGCTGATTACGCTGATGCGGAATCCCAACTTCCTCATCTTGGACGAGCCGACCAACGATTTTGACATTGATACGCTCAACAAGCTGGAAGACTTGCTGTATCACTACAAAGGCTGTCTGCTGATTGTTTCGCATGACCGCTGGTTTATGAACAAATTGGTGGACCATATCTTTGTTTTCAACGGCAACGGAAACATCAAGGATTTCTACGGGAATTATACGGATTACAAGTTGGCTCGCGACAAGGAGTTGCGGATTGAGAAGAAAATTGAAAAATTGCAGCGGCAGAATGAGCCATCCGATGAACCTAAATTGCCGAAACGTGACAAATCCAACAAACTTACTTTTAAAGAAAAAAGAGAATTTGAGGAACTTGGATTGGAAATTGACAATTTGGAGAAGGAAAAATCCGACCTGATAGAGAAGATGAATGCCGGTACGGGCACAAGCGATGAACTGGTACAATGGGGGCAGCGCTATCAGGAAGTGTCGGACCGTCTTGACGAGGCCTCCATGCGTTGGCTGGAACTAAGTGAAAAAGAGGCGTAACCGCTACTCAAAAATAAAGGAAATCTGCATCATTTTCGACTTGAGCGAATGGACGCTGGAGGCATAGATGTTGTCTTCGGCCACCAGCAGGTTTATCAGCCCGAACGACATTTTGAATTCCGTGGTGAATTTGAAGTAGGTGCAATAGATGTCGATGCCGACACCCACCTGCGCCTGCACGTCGTGCGGATAAAGCTTCAGCATGATTTCCTTTGGATTGGTGTTCTTCTTTTTTGCAGCGGAAATGAGGTCGAGGCTGTACTGGGCGCCGCCGATGACGTAGGCCCGGACGTTGTGCATTCGCGACGACTTGAATTTCAACAGCAAAGGCACGTCCAAATAGACGGATTCAATGTTCTTTTTGGTCACTAATCGCGACTGGTCGGGGTACAGGATGGTGTAGTTGACCACGCGGTCGCCGAACGATAGGCCGGGAATGAGGCGAAGGTCGAAGAACTTGCCGAGACGCAGGTTGGTGACGATGCCGAGGTTGAAACCGCTCATCGCCGCTGTGTTGACCACCATCAGGGAATCGTACTCGCTCAGGTCGGCTTTGGAACGGATGGTGAAGTCGAATTGGTTGTATCCCAGCAGAAACCCGAAATGGAACCGTTTGCTGTCGTACCGCATCAGATTGGGAACACCGAAATTCGACGACTGCGCATTCACCGTTGCAATTCCGAACGAGAAGGCGGCTAACAAAACAGCAGCAATATAGATTCTACAAGACTTCACCTGTCAAAAAAATTAGACTTATGGTAACGCTAAAACGCCGCGATTATTGCATCGGAGGCAAAAATCGTTTTAGAACTGGTAAAAAACACTGAGGGCGAGTTCGCTGCTGAACTGTTTCTTGTTGCACCGGTAGTTGGAGTGCCGATCGTCGCACACACGCACCGGCACTAATGTCTGCACATATCGGAAATTGATTCCGAAGTGTTCCTTGAAAAGGTAGGAAACGCCGCCCATTGCGCAAAATTCGTACCAACGGAACGGCATCCGTCCAGGCATCTTGCCGTTGGCATCCTTTTCTGTCGCGCCGATCAGCACGCCGAAAGTCGGTCCCAACTCCGCCTCCAAACCCTTCACAATGCGGCACTTGACCAGAACAGGTACCTCCATATAGTACATCGTCAGCACATACTTGGCCCCGATGTTGCCGTTTTTGTCGGCTTTCAGATAGGCGCTGCTGCCCTTCATCACGAAGTTGATTTCCGGCTGGATGGCCCAGCGGTCGTTCTGGATGAAGCGCCAGTTGACAAAGCCGCCGGCGTAGGCACCGAGCTTGTGGAAGCCCGACAGGTCGTCGCCCGACATTTGTGTCATGGTCATGCCTGCACGCAGCCCGCCGCGGAAATTCTGCGCTGAAAGGAACAGCGGAAACATTGCAATAATGATTATCAGTAGCTTGCAAAAAATAGTTCTCATTTGGGCTGAAATTATTTCAGATAAAACACCTGTACCTGCCGGTCGGGTTCGCGATCTTCAATGACCAGTTCGGCAGTGCTTTTCAGTTTGTTGTCTATATAAAAGTCGATAAGGTAAAATCCGGGCTGGAGGATGAAGGTGAAGCTGCCGTCGTGCACATTGGGACGGTAGATGCCCACCTGCGCCTTGGTGCCGGCCTCGCGGATAATGACGTGGTATTTCGACAGTTCCGTCATCAGGGTGGCGCTGTCGGTGTCGGCCACGATGCCTTTTACCGGACAGTAGGGGGCGGGCACGTCGGTGAAGGTGACCTTGTAGATGTCAAGGTCGCCGCTGCTGCCGGCGCGGAAGTCGGCAATGTAGGCATAACGGCCTGATTTCGTTATGGATATGGTTTTGTTGTCATCGGGGGTGTTGATAGGGAACGACAGGTTCTCAGGAATGGAAAAGAACTGTTCCTCGGGGTTCCACGTGCTGCGGAAGAGGTCGAAGCCGCCCATGCTGTTGTGCCCCTGCGAGCTGAAGTAAAAGGTTGCGCCGTCAGGGGCGAGGTAGGGATAGCTGTCGTCGTATTCGGTGTTGATGGAAGGTCCGGCATTCTTGGCGTTGCTCCATTCACCGTTGGGCAGGCGGCGCGAGAAATAAATGTCGAGGCCGCCGAAGCCGCCGGGGCGGTCGGACGAGAAGAAGATCCAGTTGCCGTCGGGCGAGAGCGCCGCCGCCTCCTCGCGCTGCTGGCTGTTGACCGTCAGACTCAGCATCTCCGGGCGTGTGAACTGCTTTTTCTCCTTGTGAGTGACAAAGATGTCGTCGAAACCTTTCTCGTTGTTGAAGTACAGCAGAAGGGTCTCGCCGTCGTTGGTGGCACTGACCACATCCTCCTGAAAGCCGCTGTTGACGGGCGCTTGCAGCTTTTTGGCGGGCTGCCATTGTCCGTTCACCCGTTCGGCGCAATAGACATCCGCCATCTTGTAGCCGTCGAAATCGGGCTGGCTGCCGCTATTGCCCTGCTGCTTCGACGAGAAATAGAGAATGTTCTCATCGGCGTTTATGAAAGCATTGTAGTCTGGGTAGGGGGTGTTGACGGCGGTGCCGACATTCTCGATCGTCACCCCGGCGCCAAGGCTCAGCAGCAGTTTCGCATTTTCGCACATTTCGATGTAACGCTGCAGGGGAATGTCGCTCTTTTGCAGTTTCACCCCTTTGGCCGCCGCTGTTTTGAACTCCTCGATCGCCTCGTCGAAACGGTAGTTGAGCATGTAGGCCCTTCCCAAATCGTAATGGAGAAGCTGGTCGGCACGCGGGTTCTTGAGCGCCCGTTCCAACCGCACCACGGCCCGGCTTTTGTCCACGTTGGAGTTCAGATAGGCATAGCCGCATAGCATGTTGTACTCATAATTCATCGAATCGATGCGGAGAAGTTCGTCAAAATGTTTCACCGCTTCGTGCATGTTTCCCGAATAAAAAACGTTTCGTGCCGTGGCATCATCCGTAAAAAGTCCACCCTGCGCCGAAAGGAAAGAAGGGAAGAAAGATACAATTACTGCTGATAGAATGTTGAGAATAAGGATTTTATCTAATTTCATCTATGTTTGAAAATAGTAGTGCTAAAAACGGCCGACAGAAAATTGGATTCCGACGTTGGCGGCTGCAAAGGTACACAATTATTTTATTCCTTTCTGTCTTGTCACCTTCTTTTCACCCCGTACTTTCTACCTGCTACTTTTTACCTTCTACCCTTATATAATATTATTGTAAAAAACTCGTTTTATTTCGTTGGGTTCAGAATCATGTAAAGCCCCGTATGCTTATGAAAAGAGTTGTAATCATCGCCTTGTTGTCCATTTTTACGCTGACTCTTTCGGCGCAGCACCCTGCAAAATACTGGGTGGAGTTCAAGGACAAGAAGGATTCCCCCTATTCGGTTGACCGTCCGGAGGAGTTCCTTTCGCCCCGCGCCATTGAAAAGCGACAGCGGTTCAATATCCCCATTACAGAACAGGATCTTCCTGTCAATGAGAGTTATATCAAGCAGTTGCTGGCCATCGACAAGTCGATGGTGCTGTTCACCAAGTCAAAATGGCTGAACGGCGTGACCGTCTATTCGGAAGAGGAGGGGATTATGGACAAGATTCTGAAGCTTCCCTTCGTGTCAGGTGCGGAGTGTACGATCATTATGGACAGCGAGGAGGATTTCGACTATCCTCGCGCCTCGTACGCGCCGCCAGCCAAGACCACGGAGGTGCTGAAGATTGAGACAGGGGAAGATTTGGACTATGGTTATTCGTATTCGCAGACGAACATCAACCGGGCGCAGTGGCTGCACCGCATGGGGGCGCATGGCGAGGGGATGTTCATTATGGTGTTGGACGGCGGCTTCGAAAATGCCAATGAAATACCTCATTTCAAGGCTCTTCGGGACGAAGGCCGCCTTGTGGGTACCCGTAATTTTGTTCAGCCGGGCCGTTCTGTCTTTATGGAGGGCACACATGGTACGATGACCCTTTCGTGTATGGCCGGCTATTTGGAGGAGGAGATGATGGGCACCGCGCCGAAAGCCACCTACTTCCTTGCACAGACCGAGGATGGGCGCAGCGAGAACAAAATCGAGGAAGACAACTGGGTGGCTGCTGCCGAACTCGCCGACAGCCTCGGCTGCGACCTTATCAACTCATCGCTCGGCTACTACAAGTTTGACGACAAATCAAAATCCTATACTTATAAGGATATTGACGGGGAAACCAGCCGTGCCAGCCTCGCTGCCGACATTGCCGTGAGCAAGGGCATCATTGTCTGTGTCAGTGCGGGCAACGAAGGCGACGACGCGTGGCACTACATCACCTGCCCCGCCGATGCGAAAGACATCCTGACGGTCGGTGGCGTGGATCATCAAGGCAAAGCATCGAGCTTCTCTTCTTACGGACCCACTTCCGACAACCGGATTAAACCCGATGCGGCTGCCGTGGGCTCCCTGGCCGTCATTGCCAGGGAGAGCGGTAAAACCGACCTCTCCTACGGCACCTCCTTCTCCTCGCCGATTCTTTGCGGAATGACTGCCTGTTTGTGGCAACTGTTTCCGCAATGCTCTGCTTATCAGATTGTTCATGCTGTTCGTCTGGCAGGTGCCGATTATTCACATCCTGACAAGCAGCTCGGCTACGGTATCACCAATTTCGTCTATGCCTACAACTTCCTTGCCCAATTCGACAGCAACGACGACGTCACCATCCTGCCGGAACGTGCCATCAGTAAGGGAGGACCGATCAAGCTGTATTACAACTCCTCCAAGGCCAATCCCGAATTTGACATTGAGGTGCAGTTGGCGGGCGGGAATACCGGTACCTTCAAGAACTTCAAGATGAAAAAGTCCACCGGCGTAGTCAAAGTGAAGCTGCCGAAAGTGCCGGCAGGAAAAAATTATGCCATCGCCCTCCTTAAAGTCACCGACCATAATTTCAACACCTCTTTCGTTTGTATGGTCGGAATCCTCAACAAATAAATCTGAACTATGAAAAAAATCTTATTGCTTTTCAGTGCTTTCCTGATCTGTACTCTCTCTTTTGCCCAAAAGAAAAATGACAAGAAACCGGAGCCGGAGCCGAAACTCTCATGTGTGGTGAATTTCAACGCCTACTGCACGGGTGAGATGGAACCCTATATTGAATTCCAGTTCCTGGTCAATGGGAAAACGGCAAGGTACGTCCGCAACGAGCGTGGAAAATACAATGCCCAGATAGAGATTCAAGTTGCTGTAAATGACAGAACTTCAGATACTCTTGTTGAAAATCTGCACTACATTTTGCTTAGTGATGAATTCGAGGATTCTGTAGCTACGGAAAAGCCGTTCTTCAGCGACATCCAGAATGTGCGGATAAACAACGGGGATTATATGCTCTATTTCACCATCATCGACCGCAACAAACAGGACACCATCCGCTATATCGACCTGCTGTCGGCCGACTTCCCCACCGACAAGGTTTCCATTTCAAACATCTCGCTGTGGCGACATCTGGATGCAAGCGGAGAAGACGGCATCTTTGAGAAATACGGGTTCGCCGCCACCCCGCTGTTCAACCAGTACGCGCCCGAAAATGTTTACGCACTGCCGATTACGGTGGAGATTTACAATACCGAGAAGATGCTCGGAAGGGGAGGGGAGTTTATCGTGCAAAGCTATATTGCGCCGGCGGAGCAGTACCGGACAGCCAAGCCTGAAAACATTATCTACAAGAATCTGAAGACTGCGCCCCGCGCATTGTTCCTCCACCAGTTCAACATCTTCCAGCTCCCGTCGGGAAACTACAACGCCGTCGTGGTCGTGATGGATCGGGATTCCACCGTGCTTGCCTCGGCCAGCAGCTTCTTCCAGCGCAACAATCCCTCTGTCAAGCTCGACCTGAAGAACTATGACGATGTCGTTGTGGAGAACACGTTCGTGGAGAAGATGACAGACTTGAAACAGTTGCAGGAGGATGTGGCTTGCCTCTATCCCATCGGCACGAGGATGGAACAGGAGTTCTTCCTCCAACGGATGAAGAAAGTACCGATGGAGCAGCTACAAAAATATTTCTACAGCTTTTGGGCAAAACGCAACGAAAGTGATCCCGAAGGCGCGTGGAAGGAGTACAAGACGAAGGTCGATTATGTACAGAAACGCTACGGGAGCAAGGTGATCCAGGGTTACCGCACCGACCGGGGACGGGTTTATCTGAAATACGGGCCGCCGACCCACATCACGGAAGAACCCTACGACCCGCAAGCGTATCCATACGAAATTTGGCATTATTATGTTATTGGAAACCAAACGAATATAAAGTTCATCTTTTACAATAGGGATCTTATCTCGAACAATTACGAACTTCTCCACTCTGACCTGATTGGGGAAATCAACGATCCCGCTTGGCAGATGAAACTCGTGAAGCGCCTCAGTCCGAACTCCAACCCCGACATCACCACGCCGGAGGATTATTGGGGTGGCAATGCCCGCGACCAGTATAAATACAACGAATAGAAGGTGTTGACAACGGGCGGTAAAATCATAAAACGATCGTTTGACCTCTTCGCTTGCGTCGCGGCGGTGGTGATTCTATGTCCCTTTTGGCTCTGCATCGGTCTGTTGGTCGCGTGCGGCTCGAAAGGCGGTGCTCTTTATCGGCAGACCCGTGTGGGCCGTGACGGAAAGGAGTTCAAACTGTTGAAATTCCGTACAATGCGGCAGGATGCCGACAAAATCGGCGGATTAATTACCGTTGGAGAAGACCGTCGCGTCACCCGCATCGGACGCTTCCTGCGCAAATACAAAATCGACGAGCTTCCGCAGTTCCTCAATATCATCAAGGGGGATATGAGCATTGTGGGGCCGAGGCCGGAAGTGCCGAAGTATGTGGCGCTGTACAACGAGCGCCAGCGGCGGGTGCTCTCCGTCCGCCCCGGGCTTACCGACTATGCCTCCATTGAGTACATTTCTGAAAATGAGCTGCTTGCCCAAAGCTCCGACCCTGACCGAACCTACATTGAGGAGATCATGCCGGCAAAACTGGAATTGAACCTGAAATATATTGACAACCAATCTGTTGTGGAAGACTTGCGCCTGATTTTCAAAACGCTGTTTTCCATCTTGAAAAAATAGGAACGAATATGCTGCAATACGATACTGTCATCGTGGCCAACGGCGAACCGCCCGCCCATCCCGAAGCCCTCCGTTTGCTTCGGGAGGCACGCCGGGTTGTCTGTTGCGACGGTGCGGTCGGCAGTGTGGTGGCGCTCGGCGTGGAGCCGACGGTGATTGTGGGCGATGGCGATTCCATCACACCCGAACTGGCGGCGCGGTTCGCCGACTGCCTTTGTTACGACCGGAGCGAGGAGTACAACGATTTGACCAAAGCCGTCAACTACTGTGAGGCGCAGGGCGTGCGGCGTTTCGCCATTCTGGGCGGGGGCGGGCGGCGCGAAGACCATCTACTCGGAAATATCAGTCTATTAGTTGGTTACTCCAAGAAATTCGAGGTGGTGATGGTCACGAACTACGGTATCTTCACGCCGATTCACCAAACGACAACCTTTGCCTGTAGTGTGGGACAGCCTGTCTCGGTCTTCAGCTTTACCCCTGAAACCCGCATCACCTACCACCATCTCAAGTATCCCGCATCACTTCGGCAGTTCGCCCGCCTTTGGGAGGGCACGCTCAACGTCACCGAAACGGAGACGTTCACCATTGAACTTTACGATGAGGGTGATGTGATTGTTTATCAAGCTTTTACAAATAATGATGATGATTAAGAATATCCTTTTTGACCTCGGCGGGGTCTTGTACGACATCCGCTACCAGAATGTGCCGGAATCCTTCGCCCGCCTCGGCTTCACCGATTTCGACACCCATTTCACGCAGGCGGCGCAGTCTGGCCCCATCGACCTTTTTGAAGAAGGCAAGATTTCCGTTCCTGAATTCCGCGACTACATCCGTACGCTGACCACCGTTCCCATGACGGACCAGCAGATCGACGATGCGTGGAACTCCATCATCATCGATGTCCCCGAATATCGCCTTAAGATGTTGGAAGAACTTGGGAACCAGTATAATCTGTATCTTTTCAGCAATACCAACCAGTTGAATTGCGAGCGATTTTCCGTGCTCCTTCAGGAAAAGTATGGTTACAATATTTTTGAACGGTACTTCAAGAAGTTCTTTTTCTCCCACGAGATCCATCTCCGGAAACCCAAAGTCGAAGCCTTCCGTTTTGTACTTGCGGAGGCGGGGCTCAATCCCGATGAAACGCTCTTCATCGACGATACCGTCCGGCACATAGAAGGAGCCAAGCAGACCGGACTTCACACCTATCTTTTACCCAAAGGGGAAGATGTATGCGAAAAACGCTGGCTGAACATCTGACGTTTTGTCACTCGAGTCCTTTGGCAAGCTTATTGCAAGAAGGGAATCGTCTTTCCGGAATTGACGATGTGACATTCCGGAGGATTTTTTATTGTGGTTTGTAAATAATTAAAAATGAATATACTATGAACAAAGATGAAAAGAATCTTGATCCAAGGGAAGAGCCTGTAGAGAATCCTCAGGGCTGTGAAACTGACAATTTGTCAACGGAAGAGCAGAAAACTGACGAAAACGTGCAGGAATCTCCCGAAAATTGTCAGGAAACGGAGCTTGAACAGGGGGAGAAAAAGGAAGAAAAACGCGGTTTTTTTGGAAAAAAGAACAAAAAGGAAGAGGAGCTAAAAAAGAAGGTCGAGGAGTTGGAGGAACAGAAGAAGGAATTGAACAACAAGTACTTGCATCTCTATTCCGAGTTTGACAACTATAAAAAACGCACCAACCGTGAAAAACTGGAACTGATTGAAACCGCTTCTGAAAAGGTGATTTTAAGTCTGCTTCCCGTCATCGACGATTTTGAACGTGCCATCAAGGCCAACGAAAAATTGGAGGATGTGGCAATTCTTAAAGAAGGTTTTAATTTGATTTACAATAAGTTACTTCAGCTTTTGAAACGTTTTGACGTAACGGAAATCGAAGCCAAAGGGGAAGCGTTTGACACGGACCTCCACGAGGCCGTCACCCATTTCCCTGCGCCTACCGAAGAGGAAAAGGGCAAGGTGATAGATGTGACCGAAAAGGGTTACAAAATCAAGGGCAAGGTGATTCGTTATGCTAAAGTTGTTGTGGGTCAATAATTTTTGAAAGATGGACAAACGAGATTATTATGAAGTATTGGGTGTGGCTAAAACGGCCACAGCCGACGAGATAAAAAAAGCGTACCGCAAGATGGCCATGCAGTACCATCCTGACCGTAATCCGGGCAACAAGGAAGCCGAGGAGAAGTTCAAGGAGGCGGCAGAGGCGTATGCGGTGCTGAGCGACAGCGAGAAGCGTGCCCGTTACGACCAGTTCGGGCATGAAGGTTTGCACGGTGCGGCGCCGGGCGGCTTCGACACCAGCGATTTGGGCTCCATCTTCGAGCATTTCGGCAGCATGTTCGGCGACATTTTCGGCGGTGGATTCCGTGGTTTTGGCGGCGGCGGCGGTGCCCGCAAGGCAGTGCGCCGTGGCAGCGACATCCGTATCAACGTGAAACTCACGCTGGAAGAGGTGGCTACAGGCTGCACCAAGAAACTGAAAATTCCCAAACAGGTGGTTTGCGAGCAGTGCGGCGGCACAGGCGCGAAGGACAAGTCATCGGTTACGCAGTGCCCCACCTGCCACGGACAGGGCTATGTGATGCAGCAGCAACGCAGCATGTTCGGCATCATCCAGCAGACGGTGCCGTGTCCGGCTTGCCATGGACAGGGCGAAATCATCAAGGACAAATGCCCGAAGTGCGGCGGTACCGGCACCGTGAAAGGCGAGGAGGTGGTTTCCGTCTCCATTCCTGCGGGTGTGGAGGATGGCATGACACTGCGGGAACGCGGCAAAGGCAACGCTGCTCCCAACGGCGGTGTGAACGGCGATCTGCACGTGGTGATTCATGTGGAAGACCACCCCGTCTTTGAACGGAATGGCAACCATCTGTACCTTAATTATTTCATATCGTTCCCGCAGGCGTGCCTCGGTACCGAAGCCGAGATCCCGCTTCTGAGCGGAAAGGCGAAAGTGAAAATCCCTGCCGGAACCCAAAGCGGCCAGATGATCCGGCTGCGCGGCAAAGGCCTTCCCGACCTCAACTACAACCAGCGCGGCGACCTCATCGTCAACCTCAACATCTGGACACCCAAGAACCTCACCCGCGAAGAGAAAGAACTCATCAACCAGCTCAACCAGTCCCCGAACTTCAACCCTAAACCCGACAAAAAGGAGAAAAGTTTCTTCGCCCGACTGCGGCAGTTTCTTGAAAATTAACCTTTGTAGGGATGCCATACTATGACATCCCTACAAATAGCACACATAATCACATTTTATTCTCTGACCCCTGAAACCTGACACCTGTAACCTGTGACCTGAAAATGAAGATAGTTGTCGTTTTACCCCGCTTCCCGTATCCGCTTGAAAAGGGCGACAAGTTGCGGGCATACCACCAGCTGCGGACGTTGTCGCGAAACCACGAGCTGTTTCTTGTAACTCTTGCCGAGGAACTTCCCACGGAGGAGGACTTGGCGCAGATTCGTCCTTTCTGTAAAGAGATACATGTTGTAAAACTTTCTTCTTTAAGCAAGTGCTGGAATATTGTCCGTGCATTTTTCAAGGGACTTCCGCTGCAGTGCGGCTATTTTTACAAGAGGGAGGCGCAAAAAGTTATTCAGGAATTGCTGGAGCGCGTTCAGCCCGACCGTGTCTATTGCCAGTTGATTCGCACAGCCGAATATGTGAAGCATCTTCCTGTAAAAAAAGTCATTGATTATCAGGATGTCCTATCAAAAGGGATGCAGCGTCGCTACGAAAGGGGAAAATGGTACGAAAAGCCGTTCTTCCGTTGGGAGTATCGGCGGCTGGCCCGCTACGAGCGGCGCGTTTTCGACTATTTCGACGAGAAGGTCATCATTACGGAGGTGGACCGCGAGCTGATTCCGCATACGGAGAACGAGCATATCCATGTGGTGGCCAACGGGGTGGACTTCGACAAGTACGCCTGCCAGTCGTGTCCGAAGGAGTACGACCTCATCTTTGCCGGCAACATGGGCTATGCGCCGAACATCGAGGCGGCGGAGTATCTCTGCCGTGAAGTGCTGCCGCTGCTTTTGGAAGAGCATCCCGGGCTGAAAGTGGCCATCTGTGGCGCCAATCCGTCGGCGCGGGTACTGTCCCTCCGCAGCCGCAATGTCACTGTGACCGGCTGGGTGGACGATATGTCGGAATGGTATGCCAAATCCCGCATCTTTATCGCGCCGATGCATCTCGGTACCGGCCTGCAGAACAAGTTGTTGGAGGCCATGTCGATGAAGCTGCCGTGCGTCACATCCCCGCTGGCCGGCCGCCCGCTGAAGGACGTGGAGAACGGGAAGGAGATATGGGTTTGCAACACCACCACCGGTTATGCTGAAGCGGTGTTGCAGCTGCTCGAAAATGAAGAATTGTACTGCGAAATCGCCGAAAACGGATACCAGTTCGTCAAGCTCAACTACAACTGGGAAAGCATCAACCAGAAATTGGAGGAAATCATCATAAAATAACCATAATGTAGAGACGCGATTATTCGCGTCTCTACAAAATATTTGTCTATGAACATCGCAGCCATATTATCCGGAGGTGTCGGTCAACGGGCGGAGGCGGGAATGCCGAAGCAGTTCGTGGATTTGGGCGGCAAGCCGATGATCCTGCGCACCATTGATGTCTTTGAAAACAGTCCCGACATTGACCGTGTCATCGTGGTGTCGCATCCTGATTACATCGGCAAGCTGGAGGCGATGCGGTGCGAGGGCGCTTACCGCAAGTGGGACCTGACGATCGCGGGTGGTGCGGAACGGTACCTTTCTTCCTATGAAGCGGTAAAGGCGTGCGCGGGGCTGGAGGGCAATCTTTTCATCCACGATGCTGCCCGTCCGTTCGTCACAGCGGAGTTGATAGGAAGGCTGGCACAGGCATTGCGTTCGGCGGAAGGCGCCGCCCCGGTGATCCCCCTCAGCGACACCCTCGTGGAGGTGGACGAAAGCTGTATAAAGTGCGTGCCTGAGCGGAAAAAATTCCGATTTGTGCAGACCCCACAGGCCTTCCACCTGCCGTTGCTCCGGAAAGCCTTTGAGATGGCTTTTGAAGATTCAAATATTTGTGTTACAGATGATTGTGGACTTGTTTTGACCTATTTGCCCGATGTAAAAATTTGTTGTGTAGAGGGTGATATTTTCAATAGAAAACTAACTTATCATTCTGATATAGAGTTGTTTGATAAATTATTTTCTGAAAAAGGAAAAAAGTAGTTGCAGATATAAAAAATAGTTGTATTTTTGCGCCCTCATTCAAGGAGAAATTTAAAACACAAGAGAGATGTCAAGAGTTTGTCAAATTACCGGAAAAAAAGCAATGGTCGGAAACAATGTTTCCCATTCCAATATCAAGACGAAAAGAGTGTTCAAACCCAACCTTCACACCAAGAAGTTCTTCGTTCCTGAAATCGGAGAATGGGTAGTGCTGAAAGTTTCTGCAAAAGGCATGCGTGAAATGAGCAAGAACGGTGTTTGGAACACTATTTTGAAAGCAGATAAAAAAGGGGTTTTATAAAATTTTTGTTTGGGATTTTATGAAAGGGAAACTGTCGCTCACAAGGCGGCAGTTTTCTTTTTATGTTTCCGCAATTTTCTGTTGTAGAGACAGTGCATGCACCGTCTCTGCATGCACCGATTGTTGATAAAAGTCATAAGGGGCTAAACCTGCCTCATGGCAAGCGAAATGGTGTTATTGTTGACGGGGGATAAAAAAGAGGATGGAAGCACCTGCTTCCATCCTCTTTTGTTTTTATCAGAAATTTACCGGACTATTTGTCGCGGATGACGGTAAGTGTTCCGTGGTAATCGACGGCTTTGGTGTAGCCTTCATAGTGGAAGGTGTAGTAATAGACACCGTCGGAGAGTTTGTCGGCGCTGAAGCCGTCGCTCTCGTTGTAGATCTGCGGGTCGCCTTCACGGGCGTAGGTCTGGTAATTCTGTTTCTCATAGACCTTTTTGCCCCAGCGGTCGTAGATGGAAAGGATGTTGGGCATCAGCGGGTTCATGTTCTTGATAGCGAAAACGTCGTTCTTTCCATCGCCGTTAGGCGTGATGATGTTGGGGAAGATGAGGTCGGCTTCGATATAGACGACATGGCTGACGGAGCTTTGGCAGCCTTGTTCGGTTTCCACAGAAAGGGTGACGGTATATTCGCCCCACTGGGTGTATTGGTGTTCGCCGTTGACGTCGTGAGTCTCGTCACCTTCGCCATAGTTCCATGTCCAGTGGATAACATCGTTTTCTGCGAACACGCTCACGTCGGTTATGTTGATGAAAGCGATGGTGCCGCCTTCACCGAGGTTGGTGCGTTCGGGGTTGGAAACGAAGTCGGAAATGGGTTGGGCGTAAACGGTGAGGTAGTTGGGACGGGTGAGGGAATCGTAGCAACCGTTCTGTGTCTCCACATAGAGATGGACGGTATAGATACCGGCATCCTGTATGGTCACCTGAGGACTTGCCGTGTTGTAGGTCGAGACGACATTTCCGTACGTGTCAGTGATGGTCCATGTGTAGGTGAGGGTAACATCATCCGTATGGGGCAGTCCGTCGGTGAAGGTGACAGTGGGTGTCAGCGTGGTGTTGAGCGGGGAGCAGTTCTCAAGAAGGTTGGCCGAGAAGGAAACGATGGGCTGCGGGTTGAAGATTACCTCGGCGGTGTCGCACTTCGAGCAGGTGAGGCTGTGGTCGTTGTTGAAGGTGTTGATGCAGAGGCTGTAGGTACCGTTCTGGTTGATGTTAAGGGTGGCATCGTTACCGACGTTTGTGGCGGTCTCCGAATTAGTCCACACATATTCGATGAGGCCGGGGGTGCCGACGTATTCAAATTGCGGATCCAAGGTGGCCGTTTCACCTTCGCAGATGTACTGGCTGGTGACGTTGAATTCGGGCTGCTGCACCACCTTCAGGGGCATTTCGTGCGGGTATTCGCAGCCGTACTCGTCGATGAGGGTGAAGATGTAGTTGTAGTCGCCGGGTTGGTCGGTAATGATGGAGGCGGTGGAGTCGGAAGTGGGGACGATGTTACCGCCAGCCCAGTTGATGCCGGTGAGATCGACGCTGTAGGTCCAGTCCTGCGGCATAAGGTTGGGGTCGAGGGTCAACTCCCAGCTGAAAACATAACCATTGTCAGATCCCCATGTGTCGCACACCTGGATTTGCCACAGTCCATTGAGCGGGCAGCCTACGAGGTTGCTGAAAGACTGGTGAGGTGTGTAGTATTGCTGTCCCTGCACGAAGCCGCCTTGTCCGGGATAGCCGTGAGCCACGTGTGAGGAGTCCACGGTGCTGGAGTGATCGTGTCCCAGGTTTCCGGAAGCATAAATGTAACCACTGGATTGTGCGTATGTGGGGTTCTCGCTCCAGCAGTAGTTCCAACCGGTACCCTGGACATTGTCAGCGGCATTACAGTTGCTTCCATCGGGCTCGTAGTAGAGTCCCAGGTAGGAGGCATTGGATATGCTGTTGGAAAGGTTTCCGCAGTGGTCGGGCAGCAGCAGCACGGAGCGGTTATTCGGGCAAATCAGGGAAATGTTGATGTCGCCGATGAAGGAGTGCTCGATGTTGAGGCGTACACCTAAGATGTCGGAAGCAGAGGTGATGCTGGCGTTGGGCGGGAAGGAGGTGAAGTTGACGGAAGAACTATAGCATTGGGTGGAGCAGTTCGGGCCGTCGGGAATGAACACGACAGAGTCAACGGCAAGGCTGGACTCTTGTGTGCTTCCCACGGGATTAACCATGATGGTGGCAGCACTGTCCATACTGATCAGGAGCGGAATCTCGGTGCCCTGGCACACATCGTCCAAAAGCGAGGCATGATTGAATGGGTCTTGCGATCCGCGGATGCGGATGGCCACAGGGGTCTGTCCGTAGCAGAGGTTCCCGTTGTGTTGTTCGCGAAGGGAGAGGGTGAGGTCGTAACCTTGGCCTGGGTTAAAAACGTAGTAGAGGTCAGTCTGGCCGTAGCCGCTCTGTCCGAAACTCCAGTCGAAGTAGGTGGTGGTCACATCCTGGTGGTAGCTGTAGTCATTGTCGGGATAGTCGGCGGTGGCGGCAATATGGATGGTGTCGCCGGGACAGAAGTCCACATAGTAGTACCCGTCGTTCAGTTCGGTGTCAAAGTGCGGGGTGGGCACAGAGTTCGCGAAGTCGATGCGGGCGTGCAGACGCTGGCACGGCTGGGCGCAACTCACCAACAGCGCGAAGCCGGAGCGTGTCTCCGAGTTTGCGGCAGACACGAAGTGAAGGGTCAGCGCACCCGTCGGGTTCTGGATGGTGGCAGACGCTTCCTGGTCGCCCACCTGGATGGTGTTGCTCTCGTTGACCCAGAAGGTGGCCAGGGAGCCGATCATCAGCGGTACGCTGTCGTTGTTCGGGTCCGTGCCGTTGTACACGTACAATGTATCGGTTTCGGCCACGTCAAATTCCACAAAGCGGATGGTAACTGCACCACCGGTCGGATGGATGGTCATCCAGTCGTCACGCCCTGTGCCGTAGTTGCCGCTCTCGCCGCCGTTGTCATAAATGTAGGCGTCGCAGGTGGTGATGTCGGTCCCACTCACCCCCATCGTGTACTGTGTCTGGGCGAAAGCCGCCGTGGCGACAGCCACAAAAAGAACCAATAAGGAAACTATCTTTTTCATATCTATAAAATTTTCAGTTTTCAATTTTCAAATTTCACCTTGTTAGAACCCGTACTCTTTCATAAATGAGGTGTAGTTCTTTTGGTAAACGTCAGTCGGATAGACGATGACGTAGTAGCCGGTGCTGCCGATGGCGTAAGCGTTGTAACGGATGTCGTCACGGGTCATCGTGTATTTGCGGGGATTGATCTGTTTTGTACTTGTCACCGTCGCCGCATCGTCGCAAACCTCATTCGGGGAAATGTAGTCGCAGAGGTCGCCCATCACGCGGGCGCTTTCCGGAAGCTGGTTTGAAACATAGCAGAATTTTGTGACTTCGTAGTAGGTCGCCACCAACTTCGACGGGCTTTCGCTCAAAAGCTTGTTGTAACGCTCTTGGGTGATGGCTTGCGCCAATGCCCCCTCATACTTGATGCTGTTGGCTGATTTCTGTGCGAAAATATTCATGCACAGACAGATAGTCGCTGCTAATAAGATGATTTTTTTCATATTTTGGTGTTTTAAATGATTTCAACGCTTTCCTTGACGCAGACTTTTCAAAAACGCTGCAACTTTTATTGATTTTCTTTCTTTTTTTCTTTGATTTTTTTGAAGATGTACATCGCAATGAAGGCCGTCACACCGCCGCCGACCACGCCATATAGAATGTCGCTTTTGCCGGCGAAGCCGGAGGGCTCCATGAAATAGACCACCGCGCACAAAACCACGATGATGATCACAAGCCGTAACAAATCCTTCAGAATGTTTTTCATTTGTTCGTTCGTTTCTGTAGAGACGTCATATTAAGGCGTCTCTACAAGGGTACATTTATTGTAATTCCGCAATTTTCTCCTTCAGAATCCGGATCTTCTCCTCCGCGTCGGCCTTCTTCTTGCGTTCCACCGCCACCACCTGTTCCGGTGCATTGTTGACAAAACGCTCGTTCGACAGCTTGCCCATCACCGATTTGAGGAACTTCTCGGCATAGTCGAGGTCGGCCTGTAATTTTTTCAGTTCTTCCTCCGTGTTGATGTTCTGGGCCATCGGGATGAGGTACTCGGTGTTGTTCTCAATGAACGAGCATGCCCCGCTGACTTTTTCCGTAACGTACTGGATGGAAGAGAGGTTGCACAGCTTCGTGATGATGGCGTCCATCTCTGCATCGGGCGCATCCTTCTTTAATACGAGGAGGTCCAGTGCATTCTTGGGGGCGATGTTGCGGTCGTTGCGGACACGGCGTACGCCCTCCACCACCTTTTGCATGGCGGTGAAACGGGTGAGGATGTCGCTTTTCGCTTTGGCTTCGTCCCACTTCGGCAGCTGGCTCACCATGATGGATTCGTTCTCGCCGCGCTCTTTCAGCCCGTGCCACAACTCCTCGGTGAGGAACGGCATGAACGGGTGCAGCATCTTCATCAGGTTCTCGAAGATGTCGAGGATGTCGCTGTAGCTCTTGCCGTCGATGGGCTGCTGGTAGGCGGGTTTCACGATCTCCAGGAAGTAGGAGCAGAAGTCGTCCCAGATGAGCTTGTAGGTGGCCATCAGCGCGTCGGAGATGCGGAACTTGTCGAAATGGTCGTTGATTTCGCCCAGCACTTCTTGCAGACGGCAGTTGAACCACTCGATGGCGGCCTTCGTGTGCAGCGGCTGTGCCAGGTTCTCTTCCACCTGCCACCCCTTGATGAGGCGGAATGCGTTCCAGATCTTGTTGCTGAAGTTGCGGCCTTGTCCGCACAGACCTTCGTCGAACAGCAGGTCGTTGCCGGCGGGCGAGCAGAGCAGCATGCCCACGCGCACACCGTCGGAACCGTATTTCTCCATCAGCATGATGGGATCGGGCGAGTTGCCGAGCGATTTCGACATCTTGCGCCCGAGGTTGTCGCGCACAATGCCGGTGAAATAGACGTTGCGGAACGGGATGTCATTCAGGTATTCTTCGCCGGCCATGATCATGCGGGCCACCCAGAAGAAGATGATGTCGGGGCCGGTCACGAGGTCGTTGGTCGGGTAGTAGTAGTTGATTTCGGGGTTGCCGGGGTTGTTGATGCCGTCGAAAAGCGAGATGGGCCACAGCCACGACGAGAACCATGTGTCGAGGGCGTCCTCATCATGACGGAGCTGCTCGGCGGTGATGTTCTCGTAACCTTTGATCTTGCGGGCTTCGGCCAGCGCCTCCTCGTCGGTGAGCGCCACTACAAACTTCTCCTCCTCGTCCTCCGCCGTCGGCAGGAAGTACGCCGGAATGCGGTGCCCCCACCAGAGCTGGCGGCTGATGCACCAGTCTTGGATGTTCTCCAGCCAGTTGCGGTAGGTGGTCACGTATTTGTTGGGGTGGAATTGGATCTTGCCTTCGAGGACGGGCGGCAGGGCGATTTCGGCGAAGTGCTTCATGGAGAGGAACCACTGCTTGCAAAGACGCGGCTCTACGGCGGTGTCCTGGTTGCGTTCCGAGTAGCCCACCTTGTTGTCGTAATCCTCGATCTTCTCCATCAGGTCGGCGGCTTTCAGGTCGATGACGATCTGCTTGCGCACGTCCATGCGGTCTTGGCCGACGTAGAGACCGGCGGCCTCCGACAGCGTGCCGTCGGGATTGAAGATGTCGATGGTCTCCAGATGGTGTGTCTGGCCGAGGGCGTAGTCGTTGATGTCGTGGGCGGGCGTCACTTTCAGGCAGCCTGTACCGAACTCGATGTCCACATAGCGGTCCTCGATGACGGGAACGACGCGTCCCACGAGCGGCACAATCACCTTGTGGCCGCGCAGCCACTGGTTCTTCGGGTCCTTCGGGTTGATGCACATGGCGGTGTCGCCCATGATGGTTTCGGGGCGGGTGGTGGCCACCACAGCGTAGTAGCCCTTGTCGTCCTTGTGCAGGATTTCGCCTTCCAAGCCGGTGGGTTTCACCGGGTTTTCGTCGGCGTCGGCCACATAGTAGCGCAGGTAGTAGAGCTTGCTCTTCTCCTGACGGTAGATGACCTCTTCGGTGCTCAACACGGTCTGCGCCTTCGGGTCCCAATTGACCATACGCAGTCCGCGGTAAATCAAGCCCTTGCGATATAAATCAACAAACACTTTCAGCACTGACTGGCTGCGGACCTCGTCCATGGTGAACGCGGTGCGGTCCCAGTCGCATGAGGCGCCGAGTTTTTTCAGCTGTTCCAGAATCACGCCGCCGTGTTCCTCTTTCCATTGCCATGCGTGCTGGAGGAACTGCTCGCGGGTGAGGTCCGATTTCTTGATGCCTTCTTTGGCGAGTTTGGCCACCACCTTCGACTCGGTGGCGATGGAGGCGTGGTCGGTGCCGGGCACCCAGCAGGCGTTGAAGCCCATCATGCGGGCGCGGCGCACCAGAATATCCTGTATCGTATTGTTAAGCATGTGCCCCATGTGCAGCACGCCCGTTACGTTCGGCGGGGGGATTACCACGGAATAAGCAGGTCTTCCATCGGGTTTGGAGGCGAACAACTTGTGTTCCATCCAAAAGCTATACCATTTGTCTTCAATCAGTTGCGGTTCGTACTTTGTAGCAATTTCCATCTTTATATAATATTGTATAAAAAGCGGGCAAAGGTACGAAAAATATTGATTGGGTTTACATATAAATGATGGTGGTCCCCACAAAAATAATGGCGGTGGTTTCCATAAAAAATGTAGAGACGCAAAATTTTGCGTCTCTACAAATAGGATTTTGTAATAAATTGTCTGTTAAATATTTACCCCAAATAGGCCTTGAGGTTCTTGCATTTCGCCTGATTCTTGAGGCGGCGGATGGCCTTCTCCTTGATCTGGCGGACGCGTTCGCGGGTGAGGTCGAATTTCTCACCGATTTCCTCGAGGGTCATCGGGTGCTTGCTGTCGAGTCCGAAGTACAGTTTGATGATGTCGGCTTCGCGCTGCGGGAGCGTGGAGATGGTGCGGTTGATTTCTTGTTTCAGCGACTCGTACAGAAGGCCTTTGTCCGGGGTGGGGGAGTCTTCCGACTTGAGGACGTCGTACATGTTGTTGTCCTTGTCCTGTGTGAGGGAGGCATCCATGGAGAGGTGGCGGGAGGAGTTGCGCATTGAATCTTTCACCTCCGACTCGGTGATGTCGAGCAGGGCAGCGATTTCATCGGCGCGGGGTTCGCGCTCGTACTCCTGTTCCAAATAGGCGTAGGCCTTGTTGATCTTGTTGATGGTGCCGATCTTGTTGAGCGGCAGACGAACGATACGCGACTGTTCGGCCAGGGCTTGGAGAATGGACTGGCGGATCCACCATACGGCGTAGGAGATGAATTTGAAGCCGCGGGTTTCATCGAAACGCTGGGCTGCCTTGATGAGGCCGAGGTTGCCCTCGTTGATGAGGTCGGGGAGGCTGAGTCCCTGGTTTTGGTACTGCTTGGCGACGGAAACGACGAAACGGAGGTTCGCTTTGGTGAGTTTCTCCAATGCCTCCTGGTCACCGTCCTTGATTTTTCGCGCTAATTCCACCTCTTCTTCCGCGGTAATCAGCTCCACTTTGCCAATATCGTGCAGATATTTGTCCAACGAGGCGGTTTCACGGTTCGTTACCTGCTTGGTAATGTTTAATTGTCTCATATTCAGTATTTTGTTTCTAAATATTTTTTGTCCAAATCTTGTTCAAACAGACCATTTTACGGCTTGTTTTCGCATTTTGTTACAAGAAAAAACACCCTTGCGAAAAAAGTTTGCAAAGGTACTATTAATTTTTCGGAAAGAGGATGCTTTTAAACAATAAAATGTTGAAAAAGTGGAAAGAAATGCGAGCACAGCGAGCAAAATGCAGGCGTGAGCCTGCCCAAATGTTCGCGTCAGCGAGCCCAAATGCGAACGCAGTGAGCAGAATCAAAGAATGCGAGCGTAAGCGAGCCCGAAAAGTTGTACCTTTGCCGCCCAAAACTAACCACTATGAGAAGTTTCGGAAGTGACAACAATTCAGGCGTTCATCCGCAGGTGATGGAGGCCATCCTCAATGCAAATGCCGACCACGCCCTCGCCTACGGTGATGACGACTGGACCCTCCGCGCCACGCACCGCCTGAAGGAGGTTTTCGGTGAAACGGCCGAACCCTTCTTCGTGTTCAACGGCACCGGCGCCAACACCATCGCCATGCGGGCCTGCTGCCGCCCCTACCATGCCATCATCGCCGCCGCCACCGCCCACATCGCCGTGGACGAGTGCAACGCCCCCGGCTACCTCTCCGGTGCTGCCGTCAAGGAGGTGCCCGCGCCCGACGGCAAGCTCACGCCCGACCTCATCCGGCCGCTGCTCCACGGCTTCGGCTTCGAGCACCACTCCCAACCGCGTGTGGTCTATGTGTCCGAAGTTACCGAATTGGGCACCGTCTATACCCCAGATGAACTCCGCGCCCTCGCCGATTTCGTCCACTCCTACGGCATGTACCTCCACATCGACGGCGCCCGCCTCGCCAACGCGGCTGTCGCCCTCGGCACCACCGTCAGGGCGCTGACCACCGACTGCGGGGCCGACATCATCAGCTTCGGCGGCACCAAGAACGGCTGCATGATGGCCGAGGCCGTCATCGCCCTCCGTCCCGAACTGGCCACGGAGCTCCGCTACCTCCGCAAGCAGACCACCCAGCTCTTCTCGAAGATGCGGTACGTCGCCGCCCAGTTTCTGGCCTACTTCGACAACGACCTTCTGTACAAGAATGCTGCGCACGCCAACGCGATGGCGCAGCTGCTCCGCCGCCGCATCGAAGAGACGGGCAACTTCGAATTCACGCAGCCTACGCAGGCCAACACCCTGCTCCTCAAACTGGCCCCCGATGTGACGGAGCAGCTTCTGAAAAACCACTTCTTCTATGTGTGGGATGAGCAGACGAACGAAATCCGCTTGGTGACCTCTTGGGACACCACCGAAGCCGATATCGATTCATTTATTAATGATTTAAAGAAAATTACGGAGAAATAGGCACGGTGTGATTGTAGAGACGTTTCATGAAACGTCTCTACAAATAATACGACCATTGTTAATGTGCGTGATTGTAGGGATGCCATATTATGACATCCCTACAGGTGTCCTGAACCATCATATCCCCTCAATAGGGTTCACATTTCTGTTGTGAGGGATTAAATACCGCAAAACAGGGGCAATATCGCCGCAGCGATTCCCGTTATGGGGTGCAAATTCTAATCACAAATTCAAATTCATTTTATCATGAAAAGAAAAATCTTTGTCACAGCCATTTGCGCCATTTTCTGCTTAGTGGGTACTTTGAAAGCCCAAGCTCCTTACAAACACAGTATTGGTGCCACGCTTGGCAGCATGCAGGCCTTCTCCTACAAGACTTTTGTAACCGATCATTTTGCCATTCAGATAGATTTGGGTACCAAAATTCTTTGTACCGACGGTGAGGGACAAAACCACGGTGCGAAATGGAAAGCTTTTGATTTCTGGGATTTGGAACTGAATCCCAATTTCTTGTATGAAGGCAACCTTGTAGCGGGTCTGTATGGCTTTGCCGGTGGTGGCGTGAGCTTGGGTTATTCTTGGGATGCATGGAAACCCGGAGTGTTTCGTTTTGGGGAGTATTGGGATATGGGTAAGTTCGGGGTCAATGCCATGCTGGGATTGGAGTACAAACTGAACATTCCCCTCACCTTGCAGTTTGATTTTCGCCCCGGCTACGGGATGTTCTTCAATGACCTTCCCAACAATGAGTTGAATTTTTTCGACTGGAGTGTCAACGCCGGCGTGAGGTACACGTTCTGAAGGGAATGGTATAACCTTCGACCATACCGTTTTTATGACCTGACATTTCGAGTGCGTTAAAACCACAGGAACCGTAACAAGCGGCAATCCAAAAACAAGTAGCGATGCTATGGCTACCACATCAGGCATAAAAAATGGCGAAGAAATGCAGGGTAAACTCCAATATAAAAAATAAAATGTTTTATGAAAAAACATCTTATAGTATGTCTTGCTTGGCTGTTTTTATGTAAAATATCAATGGCTCAAAAGAAGACAGATAGTTATGTGTATTCAGAAAAAGATGTCATCATATCAACAGTTCAACACTTTGATACACTGTACTGTTTTTATAATTTGAAAAAGAATCCTCCTTTCGTCAAGAACCGCATTTTTGATAATCAAGCTAAATTGTATTATTGGTCTGACACACTTGACATACCCCAAAAAACTATCAGCGGAAGAAAATTTGCCAAGAATATGCTAAAACCTCATTCATTTCATAAAGAAGTTGGCTATACGTTTTTACATCGTGTCATTTTACCTGCAATCAAAGATAGTATGCTTTACTATCGGGTAAAAAATTCATTTACGGATGAATGGCAGCCACATTCCTCAATAGTCAAAATAATTGAGGAGGGGGAAGCACATTATAAAATATTCACCTACAACACCAGTTGTTTTTTGTCAGTCTATATCCAAGCTAGGCGCTTTAATTATGAATACAACAGAATCTATAGTTCCCCAGTATATTTATTTCCAAAAAAATCACAGTTGTCAGATTGTTATATTAGATTTCTTATTCCCCTTTTTGAATGAACCGACTTCCGATATTCTGTTTTTTGCATTTGGGTTTTTATGACCTGACATTTCGAGTGCGTTAAAACTTCTAATCACAAATTCAAATTCATTTTATCATGAAAAGAAAAATCTTTGTCACAGCCATTTGCGCCATTTTCTGCTTAGTGGGTACTTTGAAAGCCCAAACTCCGTACAAACACAGTATCGGTGCCACGCTTGGAAGTATGCAGGCCTTCTCCTACAAGACTTTTGTAACCGACCATTTCGCCATCCAAGTGGACCTAGGGACCAAAATTCTTTGTACTGACAGTGAGGGACAAAACCACGATCCGAAATGTAAATCTTATGATTTCTGGAATCTGGAGCTAAACCCTAACTTCTTGTATGAAGGCAACTTCGTATCGGGACTTTATGGCTTTGCCGGTGGTGGTGTGAGTCTAGGTTATTCTTGGGATTGTTGGCGTCCTGATGTTAATCATTTCCATTGGGATATGGCTAAGTTCGGGGTCAATGCCATGCTGGGATTGGAGTATAAGCTGAATATCCCTCTCACTCTGCAGTTTGACTTCCGTCCGGGCTATGGAATATTCTTCAATGATATTCCAGATTATATCTGGCATCATTTCGACTGGAGTGTCAATGCAGGGGTGAGGTACACGTTCTGAAGGGAATGGTATAACCTTCGACCATACCTCTCCCTTTTTCCGCGGCATCACCTGCGGTATTCTTTCGTATCTGCCGCCCGTGCCGCGGGCGGACGCGCGAGGGCCTCGCAATCCCCATACTGCGGCGTCACTTCGTTCTGCCTTGTAAGGGGTTAATAAAATCTCACCTCTCCGAGGTGGATTTTCCTTCCGAGAGTGCCAGAAACACGGCACGATACCGTTTCCCTCACAATGCGAGCGTTAGCGAGCAAAATGCAGGCGACAGCCTGCCCAAATGTTCGCGCCAGCGAACAAAAATTGAAAATGGTGAGCGCAAGCGAATCCAAATCAACGAATGCGAGCGTTAGCGAGCCCAAATGCGAACGCAGTGAGCAAAATCAAAAATGTGAGTGCAAGCGAGCCAAAAAATCGTACCTTTGCCGTCCAAAACTGAGAATATGAATATCGTACGCATCACCGATCTTTCTGCTCCGGGCGTGGAGGTGTTCTCCAAACTGACGGAAACGCAACTCCGCAACCGCCTGGATCCGGAAAAGGGAATTTTCATCGCCGAGAGTCCGAAGGTGATCAAGGTGGCGCTGGACGAAGGGTGCGAGCCGCTGGCGATGCTGATGGCGGAGCGCCACATCGAAGGCGACGCCCGCGAGCTGATTGCCCGTTGCGGTGACATCCCCATCTACACGGGCGAGGTGTCGCTGCTCTCCGAGCTGGCCGGTTATTGGCTGACCCGCGGCGTGCTTTGTGCGATGCGCCGCCCGAAGCCACGGACAGTGGAGGAGGTGTGCGACGGCGCCCGCCGTATCGTGGTGCTCGACAATGTGGTGGACAACACCAACGTCGGGGCCATCTTCCGTTCCGCCGCCGCCCTCGGCTTCGACGCCGTGCTGCTGACACCCACCAGCTGCGACCCGCTCAACCGGCGCACGGTGCGGGTGAGCATGGGCACGGTGTTCCAGATCCCGTGGGCGTACATCGGCGAGGTCCACACCGACTGGCCCGACGCGGGAATGGAGCGGCTCCGGCGGCTCGGTTTCAAGACGGCGGCGATGGCGCTGTCGGACAACTCCGTCTCTATCGAAGACCCGGCGCTGGCCGCGACCGAGCGGCTGGCGGTGATCATGGGCACCGAAGGCGACGGCCTGTCGGCACGTACCATCAGCGGCTGCGACTATGTGGTGCGCATCCCGATGTTCCACAACGTGGATTCCCTCAATGTGGCTGCGGCCTCCGCGGTGGCGTTCTGGCAGCTGAGGCGGAGGTGATTTTTGTGTGACGTAATTGTAGAGACGCAAAATTTTGCGTCTCTACCAACAATACGACCATTGTTGTTATTTAAATGCGTCATTGTAGGGATGCCATAAATTGTAGGGATGCCATAATATGACATCCCTACAGGTGTTCTGTACCACCTTATCCCCTCAATAGGGTTCACATTTCCGGCGTGAGGGATTAAATATTGAAAAATAGGGGCAATATTGGCGTATCGGGTCTCGTTAAGGTGGCAAATTCTAATCACAACTTTAAATTCATTTTATCATGAAAAGAATAGTTAATCTGTATTTCCTTGCATTAATGATTGCCATTTTTTTCGTTTCTTGCGAGAAGCAGTGCCACAACAAATGGAAGGACAAGGATATTCCACCCCTTTCCGAGACAGGCTACAATACCTGCAAGGCGATTAAATACAATTATTCATTTTTTGTGGGACAGGACAACAAAATAATGAATCAGTTATATCGAGACACCATTCGGGTCTGTGGATGGTTTGATAAAAGAAGTTGGGAAAATGGGGAGTGGTTTCTTACAGACGATCCTGAATATGCAGTACAAAGTATCGGAAACCAGCCACCAGAGATTTCTGTCCGATTGGACTATTATTCGGGTTATATTCCAGACACTGTAGATATCTCAAGAAAATGTTATGTTACTGGTTTGCTGTCTTTTGATAGTTTCCCTACCAATGGTGGTGCTTGCACACATGTATATCCTGTAATTGTAGAGTACACGTATTTTTTTGAATAAAGTCAGAAATAAGACTTCCTCTTATTATGAGGACGAATACTAATGGGAAAATTAGTGTTTTAACGCACTCGAAATGTCAGGTCATAAAAACTCGAGTGCGTTAAAACTTAGAAGTAATTCAAATTCTGATGAAAAAAAAGAAAATAAAAAATAAAATCTTGCTTTTTTCTATAACTTTTGTGTTCACTATTACAATAGACGTATTATTATACCATTCTTTTAGTAGTAAGGGTATCGGACCTTTATCTTGGATTGAGATTAAGCAGAATTGGCTTATTATAGTAATTTCTTCAATACTTATCTCACTATCTTTTACATATGCAGCCTATGATGATATTTTTAAGAACTGATCTATTCTGCTCATGAGTTTTAACGCACTCGAAATGTCAGGTCATAAAAACTTATGAAAAAAATCCTCCTTTGGGTATTCTTGATGGCTGCGGGATTGGCGTTGCAGGCGCAACCGCCCTACCGGCATAGTGTCGGCGGGATTGGTTGCACGATGTGGGGCTTTTCTTACAAGACATTCTGGGCAGAAAAGGTGGCCTTTAGTGCCGATATGGGATTGCAGATCATGTGTACGGGTGGAGAAGACTGGAGTAATGTCACGGTGTCCTCAGTAGTATTGAATCCCAATTTGATGTATGAGGGACAATTTAATCCTCATTGGTATGTTTTTGTAGGTGGTGGAGTGTCAATCGGTTATAATTGGTGGTTTTCATATCTTGGCACGTTGGAAGATTATGCCAGAGGTTACAAGTATGATGCCAAAAGAGGAATTGCCAAGGGTGGAAAATTGGGTGCCAATGTCATTGCGGGATTGGAGTATGTTTTCAAAATCCCGTTGGCGGTGCAGCTGGATTTCCGTCCGGGCTATGGTGTTTTCATCAAGGACAATGTCCGCTGGCACCATTTCGACTGGAACGTGTGCCTGGGAATACGGTACACGTTTTGAAGGGAATGGTAGTAGTGCCGCTACTCAACATCCCTTCATTCCACACATCGGAATCTCCCTTTTTCCGCGGCACACCTGTGGTGTTCTTTCGTATCTGCCGCCCGTGTCGCGGGCGGATGCGCGAGGGCCTCGCAATCCCCATACTGCGGCGTCACTTCGTGCCGCCTTGTAAGGGGTTAATAAAATCTCACCTCTCCGAGGTGGTTTTTTTCTTCCGAGAGTACCAGAAACACGGTACGATACCGTTTTCCTCACAATGCGAGCGTCAGCGAGCAAAATGCAGGCGTAAGCCTGCCCAAATGTTCGCGCCAGCGAACAAAAATTGAAAATGGTGAGCGTCAGCGAACCAAAATAAAGGAATGCGAGCGTCAGCGAGCTACTTCTGTCTGAAATAAATCTCGATCGGCACGCCGTGGAAGTCCCACTTCTCGCGGATGCGGTTCTCCAAATACCGTTGGTACGACTCTTTCACATACTGCGGCAGGTTGCAGAAGAAGGCGAAGGAGGGTGTGACGGTCGGCAGTTGCGTCACGAACTTGATGCGGATGACCTTGTCGCGGTTGATTGGGGGCGGGGTGGCCTGGATCAGCGGCAGGAGGTAGTCGTTCAGCTCGGAGGTGGGAATGCGGCGCTGCCGGCTCTTGTGTACCTGGATGGCCGTGTCCAACACCTTGTAAATCCGTTGCTTGTTGATGACGGAGGTGAAGATGATCGGCACGTCGTCGAACGGTTCGATACGTTGCCGAATCAGGGCTTCGTACTGGTCGTGCGTCTTGTTGTCCTTTTCGATGAGGTCCCACTTGTTCATCACCACCACGATGCCCTTCTTGTTGCGGGCGCAGAGGCTGAAAATGTTGAGGTCCTGCGCATCGAAGCCGGTGGAGGCATCGCACATCAGGATGCAGACATCGCTGTTTTCAATGGCGCGGATGGCCCGCATCACGGAGTAGAACTCGAGGTTTTCTTCCACCTTTTTCTTTTTGCGAAGCCCCGCCGTATCAACGAGATAGAAGTCAAAACCGAAACCGGTGTAGCGGGTGAAGATGGAGTCGCGGGTGGTGCCGGCGATGGGGGTGACGATGTGACGGTCTTCGCCAAGGAAGGTGTTGATGATGGAGGACTTGCCCACGTTGGGCTTGCCCACCACCGTGATTTTCGGCAGTTCGTCGATGATGTGGTCCTCCTCGTGGGAGAAATGCTTGACCACAGCGTCCAGCAATTCACCGGTGCCGCTGCCCGAGACAGCGGAAATCGGGAAAAGATCGTCCACGCCGAGAGCATAGAACTCGCTGTAGTCGAAAAAGTTGGAGGGACTGTCAATCTTATTGACGGCCAGATAGAACGGTTTCTTGGAACGGCGCAGCACGGCGGCGATCTCCTCGTCCAGCGGGGAGAGTCCCTCGCGTCCGTCCACCACGAGCACGATGACGTCCGATTCCTCAATGGCGAGGGCGGCCTGCTTGCGGATTTCGGCCTCGAAGATGTCGGTGGAGCCGACCACGTAACCGCCGGTGTCGATGACGGAAAACTCGTAGCCGTTCCAGTCGGACTTGCCGTAGTTACGGTCGCGGGTCACGCCGGCGATGGAGTCCACGATGGCCTCGCGGCTCTGTGTCAGTCTGTTGAAAAGTGTCGATTTGCCGACATTCGGTCGTCCGACCAAGGATAATATGTTGCTCATTTTTAGGGTATAGGTTTTAGGGTATAGGGGTTAGGGGTTAGTGATTAGGGGTTTGGCAATGTAGAGACGCGATTCATCGCATCTCATATTATGGTATTGTGCGTCTTTCTGATTTACAAAACGTTGGCCAGCTGTTCTTTCAGTTTTTCAACCTCGTCTTTCATTTTGACGACAATCTGCTGGATGTTGAAGTCGCACGCTTTGGAGCCGGTGGTGTTGACTTCGCGGCCCATCTCCTGCACGATGAATCCGAGTTTCTTGCCTTTCGACTCTGGTTCCCTCATCGTTTCGAGGAAATAGTTGCAATGCTTGCGCAGGCGGACTTTCTCTTCGGTGATGTCCAGTTTTTCGATATAGAAAATCATCTCCTGTTCGAGGCGGTTGGGATCGTACTGCCCTTTCTGGCGCAGGTCTTCCAAGCCCTTTTCGAACTTTTCCCGTTGAGTGACAATGCGTTGTTTCTCAAACGGTGTGATTTCGTCAATGAGGGAGTCAATGAGGCGGACCCGTTTTTCGAAGTCGGCGGCGAGGGCAACGCCTTCGCTGATGCGGAACTGGTCGAGCTTGTTGCACGCTTCCGAAATGGCGTTCAGTGCGGCTTCCCACAGGTCGTCGGGAAGTTCTTCGCGGGGCGTGGTGACCACGTCGGGCAGCCGCAGGATCTGCGTGAAGATGTCGCTTTCCACGGGGTTGTCCAGCTCCTTCGAGAGGATGTTCAGCTCCTGAAAGTAGGCGGCAGCCAGCTCCTTGTTGATGCTGATGGAGGGCGCCTCGTTCCGTTCCACATAGATGGAAAAATCGACTTTGCCGCGCTCGATGCGTTGGGCGAGGAGACTGCGGATTTCGTTCTCTTTGTCACGGAAAAGTGGTGCGATGCGGGCATTCAAATCCAGCTGTTTGCTGTTCAATGATCTGATTTCCACCACAATATTCTTGGCATGGGAATTGAAATCCACCTTCCCGAAGCCCGTCATTGATTTAATCATAACGTATTTTTTATCCTACAAAAATCAAGGTTGCAAAGGTACAAAAAAGTTGCTTAGGTACTATGTCTTAGAATTCCTCTTCGACAAGTCTCTTCTTATACACTTTGTCGCCCCTTTTGACGACCACGTCGGTGGCGATGGAGCATACCTGCCCCTTCACCGCCCGCGGCACTGGATCGACCTCGAGGCGCAGTTCCGTCACCGTGGTTTCGTAAACGCCCGTGGTCGGTCCCTCGATGACCAGCGTGTCGCCGACGGCGATCTCGTCGGACAAGATGGTGATCTCGGCCACGCTCAGCTTGCTGAAGAAGTTCGTCACCTTGCCGATGTGCGTCCTCACGGTGGTGGCCTGCGATCCGTACCGCTCCGACCATTCGCCCATCGTGCGGCCGAGGTAGTAGCCGTCCCAGAAGCCGCGGTTGAAGACGCTCCGCAGCCTTTCGGTCCACGCTTCCACCTTCTCCAGTGTGAAGGTGCCGTCGTTCACCGCCTCCACCGCCTCATGGTAGCACTCGGTCGTCACCTTGACGTACTCCGCCGACCGTCCGCGTCCCTCGATCTTGAGGATGCTGACGCCGGCTTTCAGCAGTTTGTCCAGAAAACCGATGGTACACAGGTCCTTCGGTGACATGATGTATTTGTTCTCAACAGCCAGCTCAAGGTCGGTTTCCATGTCCTTCACGATGTAGCCGCGGCGGCAAGGTTGCAGGCACGCCCCGCGATTGGCGGGGTAGTTGTAGTTGTCGAGACTGATGTAGCACTTGCCGGAAACGGCCATGCACAACGCCCCGTGGACAAACACCTCGATGCGCACCAGTTCCCCTTTCGGCCCGCGAATGTTTTCTTCTTGAATCTGACGGGTGATTTCCGCCATCTGTACCAGCGGCACCTCGCGCCCGAGAACCATCACGTCGGCGAACTGCGAGAAGAAGCGTACCGCCTCGATGTTGGTGATGTTGCACTGGGTGGAGATGTGGATTTCCAGCCCGATTTGGCGGCAGTAGTTGAGCACGGCGAAGTCGGAGGCGATGATGGCCGACACTTGGCACTCCTTGGCGAGGTCGAGCAGCTGCCGAACTTCGTCCAACTCATTGTTATAGACGATGGTGTTGACCGTGAGGTACGACTTGACGTTGTGCTGGCGGCAGATGTCGGTGATGTTCCGCAGGTCGTCGAAGTTGAAGTTGGCGGCGGAACGCGACCGCATGTTCATCTTGCCCACGCCGAAATAGACGGAGCCCGCACCCGCCTGGATGGCGGCAGCCAACGATTCGTAAGACCCCACAGGGGACATAATTTCGATTTTCATGGTGTTTTTTGGTTAGTTGTCGGAAGTGATTTCTTCTTCGTCGGGTTCAGGCTGGATCAGTTCGAGCGTGAAATCCTTCTCTTCGTCTGAGGCACTGAGGTAGTGCAGGTCGCGGGAAAAATCCTCCATGGTAGAAGCGTTTGAGAGGATGCTGACCACGCCCGGGCGTGTCAGTGCGAAATGCATCTGCTCCATGCGGGAGAACTTGTCGGTTTTGCCACTTTCTTTTTCTACGATAACGATGGCGATATTGTACTCCTTGCAATACTCGTACAGACGGGTCCGCATGGTGTCGGCGGTGGCGAGGAGTTCCGCGACGGCGGTGGAGTCCTCCGTGTCGAAGTCGGCCGGAATAAGGTCTTTGTTCGGGTTGACCTGGAACTGAAGCACCTCGATTATTCCGCTCTGAAGAGCCGCGTAGGCCGCATCCACGTTGCTGCAAACGAGGCCGAGCCGCTTGATCTTTCCCTCCTCCTTCAGTTGGTCGAGATACTTCATGTAGGAACTTTTCATGAGTTTCTGCCACTCTGCCTTGCTGTTGATGTTTTCAAGCATTCCCACGTTGAGGTAGCCGGTTCCGATGCGGGCGAGCAGTTTCTCCAAGTCGGCTTGGCAGTCCGCTGCGTTGCGGGGACGGGTGTGTTTGCTGTCCTTCCAGCAGTTGCCGAGCGGGCCTTGGATCATCATCTGGTTGCGCCGACCTTTCAGGGCGAGGGCGACATTGTTCAGCGCCGTCGTATCCGCGCCGCACAGGTCGATATAGTTGACGCCTTTGCGCAGGACGGAATCCATGAACTGCCGCGATTCGGTTGAGTCCATCTTCGCGAAGCTGGTTCCCCGGATGCTGATGATGCCCACTTCGAGGTCGCCCATCTTGCGGAACTCCATGTGCTCGTCGATGCTGTCGAAGTTGGTCTTGTCGTTAATGTGGCTCTTGCAGCCGCAGAATGTCAGCAGGAGAGCCAAAAACGGAAGGAGGATTTTCTTCATTTTTATTTTTATGAAAAAAGGGGAAATGGTCGGTTCCGATTTCCCCATTATAATAATGTATATGGTCGAAGTTAGTTTTTCATTGCGGCGATGTCGCGGACGGCTTCGATGGCGGTGTTCACATCCTCTTCGGTGGTGAAGGCGCCGATGCTGAGGCGGACGGTGCCGTGGATGTCGATGGTGCCGATGCCGACGTGTACCTTCGGGGCGCACTGCAGACCGGTGCGGCAGGCGATGTCGTAGTCCACGTCGAGCATGGTGCCCACGTCGCCGGCTTCCCAACCGTTGATGTTGAACGAGAGGACGGGGTTCTGGTTCTCGGTGGAGGTGGCGCAGTAGATTTTCACGCCTTTGACCTCGCGGATGCCGTCACGCAGTCTCTCCCACAGCGCCATTTCGCGGTTGTGGATGTTCTTTATGCCCTCTTTGGTGATCCACTTCACACCGGCGTTCAGACCGGCGATGCCGAGCAGGTTGATGGTGCCGGCTTCGAGGCGGTAGGGGTACTCTTCCAGATGGCCGGGAACGGCGGAACGTACGCCGGTGCCGCCGAAGCGGGTCTGCCCGATTTCGATGCCTTCGCGCACATAGGAGCCGCCGATGCCGGTGGGTCCCATCAGGCATTTATGGCCGGTAAAACAGTAAACGTCAATGTTCTGTGCTTGCATGTCAAGGTCAACAGCACCTGCGCCCTGACTGCCGTCCACCACGAAGATGATGCCGTGCTCGTGGCAGATGCGCCCGAGGTCGGCCAGCGGCTGGATGGTGCCGATGACGTTGGAGCAGTGGGTGCAGACCGCAAATTTGGTATTGGGGCGGATGGCCTTGCGGAAGTCGTCTGGGTTCACGTAGCCGCGTTCGTCAAACGGAAGGTAGGTCACGGTGATGAGGCCGCGCTGTTCCATCACGTACAGCGGACGAAGCACGGAGTTGTGCTCCAGCATGGTGGTGATGACGTGGGCTCCCGGGTTGGCGTAAGCCAGACCCTGAAGGATGATGTTCAGGGAATCGGTGGCGTTATAGCTGAAAGTCAGACGGTTGAAGTCACCGCCGCCGTTGAACAGCTTGGTGAGCATTTTGCGGGTGTCGGAAACCAGTTCGCCGGTCTCGATGGCGGCGTCGAAGCCCGAACGTCCGGGATTGACCCCGTGGGTGCGGTAAAAATGGTCCATGAAGTCGTAAACCTCGGTCGGCTTCGGATAAGATGTGGCTGAATTGTCTAAATAAATCATAGTATTACCAATTTGTTTTATTTCAAAAATTGAGGCGGCAAAGATACGACTTTTCCGTTTACCTTTTCAGCAGTTTTTCTGCCAGTTCTTCAAAGATGATGCCGCCGAAGTTGCCGGAGCTCATCAGCAAAAAGACGGTTTTCGGGTTGCGGATGCCGAGCAGTGCCGACTGCAACGGCTCGGTTTCGTTGAAAATGTGCAGGTCGCGGCGTGCGAAAGCGTCATACACCATTTCGGACGTGATGGGCGGCAGCTTCTTGTGCGCCACCGCGTGGTGGTCGAAGAAAATCATCGCCTCGTCTGCTGCATCCATCACATGGGCGTATTGTACCAAGAACTCTTTCGACAGACTGCTGAAGGTGTGCAGTTCCATGCAGGCCACGAGGTGCCAGCCGGGATACTGTTCCCGCACCGCTCCGATGGTCGCTTTCAGTTTCGACGGGGAATGGGCGAAATCCTTGTAAACCACGGTATTCTCATCGCGGTTGACCAGCTCCAAACGCTTGGAAGCCCCCCTGAAGGTGCGGATGGCCTCGTAGAACTGTTCGTCGCTCACCCCCACCTCACGGCACGCTAACCGCGCCGCGTTGAGGTTCGCCATGTTGTGCTGTCCGAAAATCAGCATCGGAATTTCACCGCCGTCTGTCAGCAGGTGGGTCACCCCGTCACGGATGACGTACGGATGCACCGTGTAAGGCTCTTTTTTCACGCCTTCGATTTCCTCGCCGAGCATCCGGACATTCTCGTCATCGTTGCAATAGATGAAGGTGCGGTCGATCATCTTGGCGAAGGTGCGGAACGTATCCACATATTGCGGGAAGGTCGGGAAAACGTTGATGTGGTCCCAGGCTATTCCGCTGATAATACCTACGTTGGGCTTGTATAGATGGAACTTGGAACGGCGGTCGATGGGGGAGGTGAGGTACTCGTCGCCCTCCATCACCATGATTTTGGCCTCGTGCGACAGCTTCACCATCACTTCGAAACCGTCCAGTTGTGCCCCCACCATGTAGTCGCAGTCGATGTGGCAGTGCTGGAGCACGTGCAGGATCATCGCCGTGATGGTGGTCTTGCCGTGGCTGCCTCCCACCACGATGCGGAGTTTGTCCTTGCTTTGCTCGTACAGGAATTCAGGATAGGAGAAAACTCTGATTCCCAGTTCTTTCGCCCGAAGGAGTTCGGGGTTGTCCTCGCGGGCGTGCATGCCGAGGATGACGGCATCCAAATCGGGCGTGATTTTGTCGGGATTCCAGCCGATACTGTCGGGCAGAAGCCCGTATTTTTCCAGCCGTCCCTTCGCAGGGTTGAAAATCTCATCGTCCGAGCCGGTGATTTGATACCCTTTCAGGTGAAGGGCGATGGCGAGGTTGTGCATGGCGCTGCCGCCAATGGCGATAAAATGGATTCTGTTCATTCAGGTTGATGGTTTTGGTTATGTAGAGACGCGATTCATCGCGTCTTGTCTGTAGAGACGTTTCATGAAACGTCTCTACAATGGTTGTTTGTTTTTCAATGGTTGTTTTTTTATTGTTTCCCCGTGCTGCCGAAACCGCCGGTGGAACGTTCCGTTTCCGACAGTTCATCGGCGGCCTCCCATTCCACGGTTTCGTGGCGGGCGACGACCATCTGGGCGATGCGGTCGCCGGGGCAGATGGTGAAGGGCACGTTGGAGAGGTTGATCAGCCCCACCTTCACTTCGCCGCGGTAGTCGGCGTCGATGGTGCCGGGACTGTTGATGACAGTGATGCCGCTTTTGACGGCGAGGCCGCTGCGGGGGCGCACCTGCGCCTCATATCCCCGGGGCAGTTCAATGAAGATGCCGGTGGGGATCAGCTGTCTCTCCATCGGTGCAAGGGTGACAGGCATGTCAAGGTTGGCACGCAGGTCCATTCCTGCCGACATTTCCGTGGCATACGACGGCGTCGGATTGTCGGATTTATTAACGATTTTGCATTTCATAAGTCGGTTCGGTTAAGGGTTGCAAATTTACGAAACTCTTTCGGCAAAGCAAGTGTTTTCCCTCCACTTTTTAAACCGTTTGGGATTAACAACTTGTATCTATGAGAGGTTGCTTTTCTTCTTTGTAAATGCCACCGAGTCGCCCCATGCGTTGTAAAGTACCTCGTGGTGGATGGCCTTCATCCGCAGGTCGAGGCAGGAGCGGCACTGCTCCGGCTTGTCGTTCACGCACGCCTTGTCGGGGTAGATGAGGTAGTCTTCGCGGTACGCATTGGGGGTAAGGTTCGGCATGATGACGTTGGCGCCGGCCTGGATGGCTTTTTCCCGTCCCATCGGATCGACGGTCTCGTTGGCGGTGGCCGCCACCATGTTGATTTCCGGCATCATCAGCCGCAGGATGGCAATCATTTTGAGGGTGAGGCGCATCCGTTTCTCCGGCGAGGGAATCTGGTCGGCGTACCGATAGAGCGGCGTGTCGGGGTGGGGGATGAACGGTCCCATGCCCACCATTGCCACGTCTTTGCTGCGGAAGAAGAGGAGGTCGTCGGCGAGGTGGTCGAGGGTTTGGAAGGGAAGTCCCACCATCACGCCCGTGCCGGTCTGGTAGCCGAGGCGCAGCAGCGTGTCGATGCACTCCAGCCGCTTGTGAAAGTCGTGCCGTTCGTCGCGGGGGTGGATTTTGTAGTAGAGTTCCTCGTTCGACGACTCGATGCGGAGGAGGTAGCGGTGCGCGCCCGCCTCGAACCATTGGCGATACACCTCCTCGCTCTGCTCGCCCAGCGACAGGGTGATGCCGAGGGAGCCGCCGTCAATCTGTTTGATTTGGGTGACGAGGCGGGTGATGCGGTCGGTGAACTCGCGGTCGTTGCGTTCGCCGCTCTGGATGGCCACGGAACCGTAGCCCAGCTGATGCGCCAGTCGCGCACACTCCAGCACCTCGTCGTCGGTGAGGGCGTACCGCTCCACCTTGCGGTTGTCGCTGCGTACCCCGCAGTAGAGGCACGACTTGCGGCAGATGTTGCTCAGCTCGATCAGTCCGCGCAGGTGGACTTTGTTGTCCAGAACAGACAGCTTCACGGCTAATGCTTTTTGCAGCAGCTGCTCGTATTCCTCACCCTCGGCGGCAAGCAGGTTTTTTATATCATTGTGTTCAAGGAATTTCTTTTCAAGAATATCGGTAATGGGCATAGTGGATGATATGAATTTTGAAAGTGCAAAAATACAACTAAAAAGGGATGTGATGAGGAGGGGTTCTACAATTATTTTGTGGCTATATACAATAAATTTATTGTATCTTTGCACCCGTTTTTTTTAAGACAACAGAACAACAACAACCATAAACAAACAGAATGGAAAAGAGTAAATTAGGTCTTGATTTTCAAAAGGTTAAATATGCAAAAGAGTTAGCTGGGAACATTGCTGACGATGTGCAGAAGTTCGTCAACCAGTACACCACGGTCACCGTGGAACGCACCCTTTGCCGCCTGATCGGCATCGACGGTGTGGATGCCAACGACGTGCCGCTGCCCAACGTGGTGGTGAATCTGCTGCACGAGAAGGGTGTCTTGAAGGAGGGTGTCCTCTTCTATCTTGGCAACGCCATCATTGAGACGGGCAAGCAGCCGCAGGAGATTGCCGAGGCCATCGCCGCCGGCACGCTCGACATCACCCAGCTCAAACTCAACACGCCCGAGGCCATCCACAACGCCGTGCAGCCCTACATCGATGCCTGCATGGAACGCATCAAGGGCAATGTGGCCAAGCGCAATGAGTACCTGAAAACCATCGGCGAGGGACCGAAACCCTATCTGTATATCATCGTGGCCACCGGCAACATCTACGAGGATGTAGTGCAGGCGCAGGCCGGTGCCCGCCAGGGAGCCGACATCATCGCCGTCATCCGCACCACCGGACAGAGCCTGCTCGACTACGTGCCTTACGGCGCCACCACCGAAGGGTTCGGCGGCACCTTCGCCACGCAGGAGAACTTCCGCATCATGCGCAAGGCCCTTGACGAGGTAGGTGAAGAACAAGGCCGCTACATCCGCCTGTGTAACTACTGCTCAGGGCTTTGTATGCCGGAAATCGCCGCCATGGGCGCTCTGGAACGCCTGGATGTGATGCTTAACGACGCACTCTACGGCATCCTCTTCCGCGACATCAACCCGCAGCGTACCCTCATCGACCAGTACTTTTCCCGTGTCATCAACGGTTTCGCCGGCGTCATCATCAACACCGGCGAGGACAACTACCTCACCACCGCCGATGCCGTGGAGGCCGCTCACACCGTGCTCGCCTCCGACCTCATCAACGAGCAGCTGGCACTGCTGGCCGGCCTGCCCGAGGAGCAGATGGGCCTCGGACATGCCTTCGAGATGGACCCGATGCTGGAGAACGGTTTTCTCTTGGAACTCGCACAGGCACAGATGACCCGCGAGATTTTCCCGAAAGCCACGCTCAAGTACATGCCGCCCACCAAGTTCATGACCGGCAATATTTTCCGCGGTCACATTCAGGACGCCCTGTTCAACATCATCGGTATCTGGACCCATCAGGGAATCCAGCTGCTGGGTATGCCGACGGAAGCCATCCACACCCCGTTCATGAGCGACCGCTACCTCTCCATCGAAAACGCCCGCTATATCTTCAACAACATGCGTGACATCAGCGACGAGATGGAGTTCCGCGAAGGAGGCATCTGCCGCGAACGTGCCAAGACCGTCCTCAACAATGCCATCGAACTGCTGGAGCAGATCGTGAAGGAAGGCCTTTTCACCGCCCTCGAAAAAGGTATTTTCGGCGATGTCAAGCGCAGCATGACCGGCGGCAAGGGGCTGGCAGGTGTCACGATGAAGGGAGAGAACTATTTCAACCCGTTCATCGAACGAATGAAAGCCCGTAAATAGTTGCAAGTTTATAAAGTTCATCAAGTTAATCAAGTATATAAAGTTCATAAAGTTACAAGCATATAACGTTGTAAATTTCCGAATTTAAAATGTAGAGACGGTGCGTGCACCGTCTAATGCGAACCACAGGCAGGTAACAGCGCGTATTTGTAAAAGTAAAAAGTATAGGTAACTGGATGTTCAAATGGCGGAAAAAGAAGGAGTATCGTGCAGTTTCGTTGTCGGAACTGACGTGGAAGCGTTTCCGCAAGGAGCCTGAAGGTGTCGTTTCGCTGGTCTTCATCCTGTTGGTTATCGCCATCGCCATCCTCGGCTATCTCATTACCCCGGACCATACGCCTTACTGCAATCACCAGCAGTTGGAGGTTGCCATTCGTCCGCCCGGCTTCACGGTGCAGCTGCTGCAGGTGAAACCGGAGCAGAACGTCCCTGAGTGCGGTTTTTTCCACAAGATGCTTTACGGACAGCCGTCGCGCTACCGCACCGTCCCCGTCGATGGCTGGCGTGAAACGGCGGATTCGGTCTATGTGCGTTTGTTTGAGTCGGGTGACGGAGAGGAAACGGGCTACGCGAAATCGGAACTGTGCGACGATGCGCCCGTCATCACCAAGAAGTTCCTTTTGGGCACCGATCGTTACGGCCGCGACGTGCTGAGCCAGCTGCTCATCGGTAGCCGCATCAGCTTGGCGGTAGGCGGAATTTCCGTCTTCATCGCCTTGGTGATCGGCATCTTGATAGGCTCCATCGCGGGCTATTTCCGCGGGAAGGTGGACGATATCCTGATGTGGTTCATCAACGTAGTGTGGTCCATTCCAACGCTGTTGTTGGTCATCGCTATCAGTTTCGCTTTGGGCAAGGGCTTCTGGCAGATTTTCATGGCCATCGGTCTCACCATGTGGGTGGATGTGGCGAGGGTGGTGCGCGGACAGATGATCAGTTTGCGTGAGAAAGAGTTCGTCGAAGCGGGAAAGGCACTCGGTTACAGCAGCTTGCATATTATTTGGAAGCATCTCTTGCCCAATGTGTCAGGCACGGTGATTGTCATTGCAGCTTCCAACTTTTCCTCGGCCATTTTGATGGAGGCGGGGCTGAGCTTCTTGGGCATCGGCGTGCAGCCGCCCACTCCGTCGTGGGGTATGATGATGAAGGAGAACTACGCCTACATCGTCCTCGACAATGCTTATCTCGCCATCATCCCCGGCATCGCCATCATGCTGCTGGTGCTTTCTTTCATGCTGATAGGCAATACGATACAAAATGCTATACGAGTGAAGAACTGAGAACTAACAGTAGAAAGTAGAAAGTAAAAAGTAAAAAGTTTCCAGCCCACATACCTCTCTTCATTAGTAACTTCATACTCCATACATCATACCTGTTACTTAATACCTTTTACCACATACCTCATACCTCATACCTTTTACCATAAACAGATGAAAATATACAAAGACATAGAGAATTTGCCGGCGTTTCAGAATGCTGTGGTGACAGTGGGGTCGTTTGACGGCGTTCACTTGGGGCATCGGCGTGTTTTCGAGTATATGCGGGAGGCGGCGGTGCGGCTGGACGGTGAAACGGTGGTCGTGACATTTGACCCGCACCCGCAGCAGGTGCTTCATCCGGAACGTGACTTCTTCACGATCAATACTTTGGAGGAGAATGCTGAACTTATCGGTGCGGAGGGCATTGACAATATGATTGTATTGCCGTTCACAAAGGAGTTTTCGCAGCTCCCCTTTCAGGGTTTCCTTGATTTTTTAATAAAGAAAATAGGGATGAAAGCCATTGTGATGGGAGAGGACCATAACTTTGGAAAAGGGAGGGCGGGCAACAAGGAGACTATGCGGGAAATTTGTTCAAAAAATTCCATAGAAATCATCATCATTCCCGAACTGACGATGGCAGAAAATAAGGTTCGTTCCTCAAAAATAAGGCAATATATTGAGAATATGAATTTTACAGATGCCGAGAGACTGTTGGGGCACCCGTGGAAAAAAAACAAATGACCTGTCGCCATCTGAAAAAAAAATCGTACTTTTGCGCCCTAAATTTTGTAAACAAATAATTAGTAAAAATCATAAAAGTAAAGAAAGAAAATGGCAGCAATTGGCAGAATCCGTAAGCACGGAGTAGCATTAATGATTATCATCGGTATCGCACTTCTCGCTTTCATCGTAGGCGACTTGACGCGAATCATGCCTTCCATCACCAACCGGAATCTGTTGGGAAAGATCGACAGCAAGACCATTCGGATGGATGGACAGGAGAATACATACACCTCCTACTTTGAGCAGAATCGAGCTCTTTTCACATACGTGCATAATCTCACCAGCACGGACGACGAGTTTGACCAGTCCCTCCATGACTTTACATGGGAGCAGATCAAGCAAGAGGTTATTCTTGACAAGCAACTTGCCAAAATGGGTATCACCTTTCACGATGAGATGGTGGAAAATATCAGTGCTGAGCTTGTCGGCAGTCTCACCAGCCAGAAGGCAATGCGCAGCAGCGCGCAGCAGTATCTCATCGGGATGTGCCAGCGCTTGCTTCAGAACTCGGGCCTCAGTGTGGATGTTCTGATGGACGCCCTCAACAACATCAACGACCACAGAGGGACTGACTTATATAATATGTATAAGGCTATTGAAAGAATGGCGGTTCTCGAAGCCAAGAACAATGCCTATTTCGCACTTATGGGCGGCTCCACCTATTTTTCTGCACCCCTGTTGAAACAGGTCGGTTCTGAAAAAACGGTGTTGGCGCAACTGGCACTGGTCAATCCCAATGCCCCCGCTTTCCAGGATGTGCAGGTGAACGTGGATGAAAATGAGGCCAAGAACTTCTTCAAGAGCCACAAAGACCGTTACATTGCAAAGGAGGACGGCCGTGACATCGATTTCGCCATCTTCCCCATTGTCGCCACACCGCAAGACCGCCAGAACATTGAGGATACGGTCAAGGCCATCTACAGCCGTTTCGAGGAAGCCTCTTCCATCGGTGATTTCGTGAAAGCTGAACGCAAAATTGATCAGAACCGCAAGTTCTCCACCAGCGCAACCTATTATTGGTCCTATAATGATCAGGTGGCCAAGCATCTGCAGCTGGATACCCTGATGTATCTGAAGCACGGTGAATCCGCTTTGCAGCAATACGGTGTGGAGAACCGCGATGAGGAATACAAACTGCCCGGCAAACTGGACAGCGCTGTTTTCCATTCACCCGCAGGTACGATGATCGCCCCCTACCTTGACGGCAACTTCTGGTATTTCGGCAAAGTGCGCGAAGTCGCCCAGCGTCCGGACTCCATCCAGACCACCTTCCTGACCATTCCCTTCAAGTATGGCCAAAACACTGTGACGATGGAGAAAGAGGAAGCCAAGGCCTTGGCCGACAGCCTTGCCCACGTGGTGACGACGACCACCAATATCTTTACCCTTCTCCCGCAATACAAAAACGACCGCATCTTTGGCATCGACAGCACGTTCTGGTTCGAAGACATGCCCGATACCCTCTATAATAAACTGATACAAACGGGTGTTGGTCAGGTTTATGTGCACGAAGCGATTGATTGCTACCTCGTGATGCAGGTGCTTTCCAAGACGCAGCTCAATGAAAAGAGACAGTATGTCCTCTATCCTGTGCCGATTGAAGCTTCCAAGGCTACCATCGAAAGCCTCCGTATGGCTGCCAACGATTTGGCTGCCGCCAGCGACAATGTTGAAAAGCTGGAGGAACTTGCTCAGAGCAAGGGCGCCATCCTCGTTCCCCAAGTCGATGTGAAAAACATGCAGGGTGTCATCTACACCGGCGCGCAGGAAGGTCTGATGTGCCGTGAGGCTATCAGTTGGGCTTTCGACAAGGACACGAAAGTGGACGCCGTTTCCCGTACCGCTTTTGACGGCCGTTTCACCTACAGCGGATACAATCAGCCGAAGCAGCTTGGTGCACAGGTGTTCATCGTTGCTGGAGTGAAACGTGTGAAGGAAGCAGGCAAGGCCGAGTTCGAGAATGTGAAGGATATGATCATTGACGAGCTTTCAACCGAGAAGAAGATTGCAGCCATCAGTGAGAAACTCAATGGTGAATTGGCAAGCACCACCATTCAGGAACTGGCCAACAAATATGGCTTCCAGCTCCGCGACAGCTTGAAGATTTCCCTGGCTCAGAATATGCCTTATGGCATTGACAACGCCATCATTGGTAAACTCTCCACAATGGAGGCAAACGGAAAGCCCGTTGTGGTCAGCAGCCAGCGTGGCCTTTGCATTGCCACCATCTACAGCGCCGAAGCTGGCCAGCCTAGCGAATCACTCGGCCTTGAACGCAATATCCTGCGCGATGTCACCATCGGCAGAGGCAACAACGAACAGACCCTCGCCATGGAAGACCTCATGAAAGACATCAAGATTGTGGACAGACGTCACAACTTCTACAGAGCCAACTAACGTCGGCCTCGTAAGAAACCTTCTTTATGAGAGAATCAAAATTCATCATTACACTAAAATGGGGAGCCTTGCTTGGAGCAGGGCTTTCTCTCATTAAGCTGGCGACGTATTATGCCGGGACCATGGACGCCGACTATCCCTTCGGCCCGATTTCGGACCTGCTGATGGTCATTGCTTTTGTCGTTGCCATTTATATGGCAATTAAAGAGATACGCGACAACAGGCAGGATGGCGTCATCCGTTTCGCCCCAGCCTTCGGCTACGGCGTTCTGGTCGTCTTCATCGCCTACGCGGTGATGGTCGGCTATCTGCTGGTGCATTACACCCATATTGAAAAGGACGGTGTGGAGAAAAACAATCGTCGCAACATGGAGCTGGCTTTCCAGCGGGTGCAAAAGGAACAGGCAACCGATGAGGAGGTCAGCCGGTACTACGAAAGTGTGGCAGCCCTGCTCGGCGCTGAACGCGATCGCCTCGAAACAGACTCCGTATGCGGCGCGAAACTTGACAGCGCCACACAAATACTGCTCATCGCATACAAGCGGCAGTTGGTGGAGAAACCGCACGCTTCCGACGACCCTTCGTACCGCCTCGACTCGTTCCAACTCAAGGCGGACGAGCTGCTGTACCGTTGCACCGCCGCAGTCCTGGCCAACGCCAACGACAGCAGCAGGGAGTACATCGCCAACCTGCCCGCCTTGATTGACGCCACTGGCCGCGACCGTGTGGCGGCAGACCCGGTGAACGCACGTTTTGAAATTGTGAAGCCAACCGTCCCGCAAAGTGACAGCCCCGTGATGGCCGCCTTCGCCTACTCCCTCTCCATCCTGCTATACGGACTTCTGCTCAACATCTTCGTGGCACTTTTCTTATACAGAAATGAAAAACGGAAGTGCAGCCTCGACACCGAAGAGACTTCCGAAAATACTGAAGAGACTTCCGAAAATACCGAAGAATCCACCCCTAACTCCTAATTCCTATCTCCTAACCCCTAACCCCTAACCCCTAGCCCCTAACCCCTAACCCCTATACCCTATGAACCTGTCAGTCATCGTTCCCCTTTACAATGAAGAAGAGTCGCTGCCGGAACTTGCAGCATGGATTGAACGTGTCACCACCGCAAACTCGCTCAGTTATGAGATCCTGATGGTGGATGACGGCTCCACCGACCGCTCATGGGAGGTCATTGAAGGCCTTCATGCCCAGAATCCGAATATCAAAGGCATCAAGTTCCGCCGCAACTACGGCAAGTCGGCGGCCTTGAACACCGCCTTCCAAGCATGTCAGGGCGATGTGGTCATCACTATGGATGCCGACCTTCAGGACAGTCCCGACGAGATTCCGGAGCTGTACCGTATGATTACGGAGGAAAAGTATGATGTGGTATCTGGCTGGAAAAAAAAGAGATATGATAACGTTCTTCTCAAGAATATTCCGTCGAAATTGTTCAACCGCACCACGCAGCGTGTGTCGGGCATCAAGTTGCATGACTTCAACTGCGGCTTGAAAGCCTACCGCAAGGAAGTGGTCAAAAACATTGAGATATACAGTGAGATGCACCGCTATATCCCGGTGATTGCCAAGTGGGCGGGATTCAGGAAGATAGGGGAGAAGGTGGTCATCCACCAGAAACGGAAGTACGGCACTTCCAAATTCGGGTGGAACCGTTTTGTGAACGGCTACCTCGACCTGATGACCCTCTCGTTCACCAACCGTTTCAAGAAGCAGCCGATGCACTTTTTCGGCTTGTGGGGAAGTGTTTCGTTCCTTATCGGATTGTTGATTACTATTATTTTGATAGTAAAGAAGTTGGTCCTTCAGTCGCAAGGCGAGGTGTTCCGTCAGGTTACGGACCAGCCGTTGTTTTACCTTGCCCTCCTTGCCGTGGTTATCGGATGCCAGCTGTTCTTGGCGGGATTCCTTGGCGAGCTGATTTCGGGAATCGATCCGAAAAGAGACAAATACTTGATTGAAAAAACGTTAGAATAAATACCACTATGTCTGATTACCTCTATCGGGATGTAAACAAGGTCACCACGAACATCCTCCAGAAAATGCGCAACGAGGGTGAGAAAATCGCGGTGCTGACGGCATACGACTACTCTCTGGCCACTTTATTGGACATGGCCAAGATTGACGTCATTTTAGTGGGTGACTCTGCCGCCAACGTGATGGCGGGTTACAAAACCACTCTTCCCATCACGCTGGATGCGATGATTTACCATGCTTCTTCGGTAGTACGGGCCGTAAACCGTGCCTTGGTGGTCGTGGATCTGCCGTTCGGCACCTATCAGGGCAACTCGAAGCAGGCTTTGAACTCGGCCATCCGTATAATGAAGGAGTCGGGAGCGGACGCGGTGAAACTGGAAGGCGGCGAGGAAATCCGTGAATCCATCGAGAGAATCATTTGTGCCGGCATTCCTGTGATGGGTCATTTGGGACTCACGCCGCAGTCTATCAACAAATTCGGAACGTATGCCGTGCGTGCAACGGAGGAGGCGGAAGCGGAAAAACTCCTGAATGATGCGCAGCAGTTGGAAAAATACGGCTGTTTTGCCATTGTGTTGGAAAAAATCCCCGCTGAGGTTGCCAAGCGCGTGACCGAGGCAGTGCATGTTCCCACCATCGGCATCGGGGCGGGCAACGCCACCAGCGGACAGGTTTTGGTGCTGCACGACATGCTCGGCATCACGCAGGCCTTTTCGCCGCGTTTCCTGCGCCGCTACCACAACCTCAGCGAGGAAATCATACGTGCTGTCGGCAACTACATAGAGGATGTCAAGAACATGGACTTCCCCAACGAAAAAGAGCAGTACTGATGTCCATTGCCGACCGTATCCTATACGAGGACAATCACCTGATCATCGTCAACAAGTTGGCGGGTGAAATTGTACAGGGTGACAAAACGGGCGATGTTCCGCTGGTTGATGCGGTAAAGAATTATCTAAAAGTTACTTACAACAAACCGGGGAATGTTTTTTGCGGTTTGGTTCACCGTATTGACCGGCCGGTGAGCGGCGCGGTCATCTTTGCCAAGACATCGAAGGCACTGGTCCGGATGAACGAGATTGTGAAGCAGCGGGAAATTTCCAAAACCTATTTGGCCATTGTCGAAAAGGCACCGGAGATTCCGGAGCAGCGGCTTACCGACTGGCTTTTCCGAAATGAAAAACTCAACAAGACGTTTGTATCGCACATGGAAAAAGTGGGTTACGTCAAGGCGGAGCTGTCCTATCGAATGGTGCGGACATTGACGAACTACACATTGTTGGAGGTGGAATTGTACACGGGCCGCCATCACCAGATACGGGCGCAGCTGTCGGCCAACGGCACGGTGATCAAAGGGGATCTGAAGTACGGAGCACGACGTTCCAACAGCGACGGCTCTATTTCGCTGCACTCCTACAAGGTGGCGTTCGATCATCCTGTTTCCCACAAGTCCGTTTCGGTCACAGCCCCGTTATCGGGCGAGATGGCGAAAATATTGGGTGACGACTTTCAGACCCTTTAGTCGTAAATCGTCCGACAATTAAGATTTTTTACAATAAAAAAAGAAATTTCTCGTTTGGTGAAGGATTTTAAACAATAATTCATCACAAGAAAAATATGAGAGAGAATTCCCGAAACGAGTACAACTCGTTCAGTCTCCTTCGCTTTGTTTTCAGCAAGTGGAAAATCTTTTTGATTGTTTTTGTAGCCTCCGCGGTGCTTTCATTCATTTGCGCCTCGTTGATCCGCCCGCATTTCCGTGCAACCGCTGTTATCTTCGGTCCGAGAACCAACGCCATCTCCAAGGTGTTGCTTGCCGATGAAACCAACAACGAGCGTCTTGACATCAAGGCGTACGCTATTGAGGAAGAAACCGAACAGATGATGGAAGTCCTCGGCTCCCGCGATATTAAGGATGCTATCATCAAGAAATACAATATGTTGGAGCATTACGACTTGGACACTACCAAGAAATATTGGCAGACCAGATTGTATAAGAATCTGAACGAAAGCCTCATCATCAAGCGTACCAAATACGGGGCTATCTCCATCACTTTTGACGATTATGACCCGGTGTTGGCGTGCAATGTCACCAACGATGTACTTGACCTGTTGGATTCGGTCAAGCGGCGTATGGAGAACGAGCGTGCCGCCGCTGCCTATGCCATGCTGAAGAAGCAGCTTGAGGATGTGGATGCGGAAATAAACCGTATCGACGACACGCTTCAGATGTATATGGAGCATGGCGTTTTTGAATTTGAGGGGCAGTCGGAGCGTGTGATGCAGCAGTATGCCATTGCGGTTGCGCAGGGCAACACTGCCGCTATGCAGCGTCTGAGTGCTGAATTGGAGAAGCTTGCTACATGGGGTCCCCGTGCCCACGCCCTCTATGAGGTGCAGTTCAACTTCCGCAAGTACCAGTCGTTGGTCAAGCAGAAGATGATGGACACCAAAGTCGATATGGAGAACGAGATCCCCACCAAGTTTGTGGTGGAACGCGCCATCGTTCCCGACAAGAAGTCCTACCCCAAGAAATCTGTCATCATGACCCTTTCTGTCGTGGGCTCGCTGATGGTCACCCTCTTCATCCTTTTGGTGGTGGAAAACCTGAAGGGCACTTCGTCGCGCCGTGAAGGGGAGGCCGCCGAATAACTTCCGAGGC
>JAEEQA010000106.1 GCA_016285085.1 Bacteroidales bacterium | reverse complement strand
GTGGCCGTCAACGCCAACGCCTCCACCATCCGCGAGATCAACCTCAAGGACAAGGACTACTTCATGGCTTCCGACAACGTCTTCAGCGTGGCGGAGGAGAACGGCTGGTACGACAAAAAGAAAGAAACCTTCCGCTTCGCTTACGCCTACGCGCCGGAATCGCGCACGATGCTGGCCTGCCGCCGCCGCGAGTGGCGCGTTTTCGACCTGCTCGCCCCGTCGCTCAAGCTCGACGCCAACATGGAGAACTACCCCTTCTCGGTCAAGCCCGACAGCCTCGTCACCCTCAACGATATGGTCCGCGTGTTCCAGGATTATTATGAAGGTACCGAGTACGATATGCGTAAAACGCTGACTGTTACGGACAAGGAAGGTAAAACGGTCATTTCGCCGATGGCACCGCCCTTCATGAAAGGGGATGAACAGAAACTGTTCAAAATCAACGGTGGCTGGCACTCCCACGGCGAGCGCAACATCGCCGTCTTTTTCACCGTCTATGCCACCATCCTCCAGTGCCGCGACTGGCTGCCGGACGAGGTCGGCGCCCTCTGCTGGTTCGCCCTCGACAATGTGGCCTCCTCCATCTATGTGCCTATCTATGCGAATGTTACCGACCTGCCCGCTCCGTACAAAACCTGCGGGCGCGAAACCGGCTTCAGCCGCGATGCCGCGTGGTGGGGCTTCAACCGCCTCGGCACCATCGCCAACAAGCGGTGGGGCGATATGCGCCGCTACGTCGATAAGGCATGGAAACCGATGCAGCAGGAATTCTTTGACAATCAGAACAAGGTGGAAGAAGAAGCGCTGAGACACCTCAAAGTGGACCGCACCGCCGCCCTCCGCTACCTCACCCGCTACACCAACGACCAGTGCAACCGTGCCCTTAACAAGGCGTGGGAGACGGGTGACCTCATCTGGACCAAGTTCGACGGTGCTTGGTAACCGTCGTTTTCCACTTTTGTCTGTTGAAAAAGTGGGTCGTGTTATGAAAAAGTGTTGGAAATGTAAAAATAATGTGTAACTTTGCGGCTCATTGTTCGTATAATACCAAGCAAATGATTCTGAATTTTAAAAAATTGACAATGAGAAAGTTATTAGCGTATTTTCTGATACTGATTTTCTTTGTTCCCCTTTGTTTATGTGAAACTTCATGCCAAGCGTCCTATCGGAACGTGCGTAAAGTGACCCATAAGAAAAAATCCAGAAACCATGCTTCGCGCCATGCGTATCGTGGCCAGCGGATGGTGAAGGCAAAAGCCTCCCGCCCGATCAACACCCCGTACATGATGAAGACGAAACGGCGCAACACCTACCATTATTAATATGTATCGCCGTCTGCTTTTTGCAGTCATCGCTTTCTTTTCTACTGCCGCTTTTGCGCAATCATACCACGATTTCGGATTTTCCCGCTCCCAACATATCGCTGTCCGTTCCCAGAACGAACAGCTTTTTTCTTTTCCGTGGGCGGGCGGCATCAACTCGGTGAAGGCCGCCCCCTTCGACCTTGACTTTGACGGCATCGACGACCTCCTCTTGTTCGAAAAGCATGGCAACCGGCTGCTGCCCTTCCTCAACCGGGGCCTGGCCGACAGTGCAGCCTTCGTTTTCGCCCCGCAATATTGCCGCGATTTCCCGGAACTCCATAACTGGGTGGTTTTCAAGGATTACAATGGCGACGGGAAACCGGATATTTTCACTTACGGTCTCGCCGGTATTACTGTCTATAAAAATGTTTCATCCGAGAATGATATTCTGTTTCAGTTGGTTACGGAACAGATTCAGTCGTTTTATTACAACGGCTACACCAATCTCTATACCTCGCCCGATGACTATCTCGCGATTGAGGATATTGACGGCGACGGCGACTTGGACATTCTGAATTTCTGGATATTGGGGAAATACGTCCACTATCACCGCAACTATTCGATGGAAACATACGGGGATGCCGACCATTTCGACTTCCATCTGGAGGACGAATGTTGGGGGCATTTTGAAGAGGGAGGGGAGAGCAATGCCATCCTGTTGAACAGTGCCTGTGGGCAGAAGGACGAACCCACGCGGCACGTCGGCTCCACGCTCTTTGTCCATGATTTCGATAACAACGGACTGAAAGACTTGCTGTTGGGGGATATCGACTACCCCAATCTGGTGCTGTTGCGTAATGGAGGCACGCCGCAGGAGGCGTGGATGACATCCGTCGATACGCTGTTCCCGACACCGTCGGAGCCGGTATGGCTCTATTCAATGCCGGTGGTCAGTTGCATGGATGTGGATAACGACGGCCGTGACGAGCTGCTGGTTTCCCCCTCCGATCCGTCGCTCACCAAGTCGCGGGACCATCACTCCCTGTGGCTGTATTGCTACGACGAAGGAGCGGAGCAATATCGGAAACGGTCTGAAGCTTTCCTTCAGAACCAGATGATTGACGTGGGAAGCGGCGCAATGCCGGTGCTTTACGACTGGAACGGCGACGGGCTGACCGATCTCTTTGTGGCTAATTACGGCTCGTACGACTCCTCATGGGTGATCAACGGTTTCCTCACCTCGTACTATTCCTCTTCCATCAGCTACTTCCGGAATGATGGCACTTTGACGAACCCCGTTTTCCGGCAGGTGACGGACGATTTCGGGAATTTGAAACGTTACGGCTACACGGCGCTGTGTCCCGCCTTCGGTGACGTGGACGGTGACGGCCGTGTGGACCTGCTTTGCGGCAGCAGTGACGGCACGCTCCTCTACTTCCGCAATCTCGGTGACACGCTCCCCGATTTTGCGCCGCCCGCTCCGAACTATGCCGGCATCGATGTCGGCGACTACGCCACGCCGCAGCTTTTCGACCTCGATCGTGACGGCCGCCCCGACCTGCTGGTAGGCAACCGCCGCGGACGAATCAGCTACTACCGGAATACGGCTCCTTCGGGAAGTTTCGCCTTCCAGTTCGTTACCGACACTTTGGGCGGGGTGGACGTGCGCGATGCCGATGTCTCCTTCTTCGGTTACTGCGTGCCCCGTTTCTTCCGCAATGCTCAGGATGAGACGGCGCTTTTCTGCGGCGCCGAACAAGGTGACATTGTCTATTACGACTTGATTGACAATAATTTGTCAGGAACATTCCGCCAGAAAGAGGCGGCTTTGAACGAGACAGTAGGGGATGTTTTGTCCCCTATTGCGGAGGGCGTCCGTTCCGCCCCCGCCGTGGCCGACCTGGACAGCGACGGTTATCCGGACTTGTTGGTCGGGAACTATGCGGGAGGTATGTCCCTATACATGGGCACGGTGCCGCCGCCGCTGGCCATTGTCTCTCCGTGTCTGCCCGCCTCGTCGCTCACCGTCTTCCCCAATCCGACGGCTGGGATTTTTACGCTAGGGTTCGAAGAGCCGGCGCGGGGCGAAGTCGTGGTTTGCGATGTGTCAGGACGGATCGTTTTGGTCAAGGAGGTTGACGGCAGTTCCGCCTTGCAACTTGACCTTTCGGGCTTTCCCGCCGGCGTTTACGTCGGCAGGTGCGGATTTGCGGCGGGCGTGAGGCATTTCAAGGTGGTGAAAAGGTAGTTTCGGGTCTCTGTAAATGCCAATGGGAAGAGACAGAAGAATTTGTGACTTGATGAACGATCCAATGAAAAGTCGTATTTTTGCAGCCTTGTTGAACCTATTGTTCTTTTTATTGCAACCATCCATAGACTAATGAAAAAAAGTTCCGTTTCCTTTGCAGCGATTGTCTGCCTTTTCTTCATGTGGGGCTTCATCACCTGCATGAACGACATTTTAATTCCCGAACTGAAAGAGATGTTCCAGTTGAGCCGCGCCGCTTCGATGTTCGTGCAGTTCTGCTTCTTCGGCGCCTACTTCGTGGGCTCGCTCATCTATTTCATCATCTCCGTCACTGTCGGAGACCCCATCAACAAGATCGGTTACAAGAAGGGGATTCTGGCGGGACTGATCGTGTCAGCCATCGGGTGCGCCCTTTTCTACCCCGCCTCCACGATGAACCTGTACGGACTTTTCCTCACAGGGCTGTTCGTTATCGGGTTGGGTGTCACCATCTTGCAGATTGCCGCAAATCCGTATGTCACCCTCCTCGGTGAGCCGGAAGGCGCGTCAGGCCGACTGAACCTGTCGCAGGCGTTCAACTCGCTCGGCACCACGCTCGCCCCGATGCTCGGAGGCATCCTGATTGCCAAGCTCAGCGACGCCGCCCACATCCACATCCCATACCTGCTGTTCAGCGGACTGTTCCTGCTCATCGCTGTCCTTATCGCCATCGTGCCGCTTCCCTCTTTTCAAAACGACGAGAAGTTAGGCTCGGGCGCTGCTGCGCTGAAGGACAAGACCCTGCTGCTCGGCATCATCGCCATCTTCTGCTATGTAGGCGCGGAGGTGTGCATCGGCAGCAGCTTCATCAACTGCGCGCTGGAGCTGATTCCTGAGCTGCCCAAGCAGAGTGCGGCCAACTACCTTGCTTTCTACTGGGGCGGTCTGATGATCGGCCGATTCCTCGGAGCACTCACCTTGGTTCCGTTCAAGAACGACGTCCTGAAATACGGGGTGATGACACTTGTCGCCCTCGCCACTTTCGGGGTGCTGATCGGCATCAACTACCTGCTGCATCCCGACACGTTCAGTCCTGTGGCGATGCTGCCGTACCTCATCTTCATCGTTATCAACATCTTCGCCTTCATGGTGGGCCGTTCCGAATCCACGCGGCTGATTGCGGTTTTCGCGGGCGTGAACATCATCTTCCTCGCCGCGGCGATGTACCTCGGCGGCTACTCCACCCTCTGGTTCCTGATTGCAACGGGATTGTTCAACTCCGTGATGTGGGCGAACATCTTCTCCGCCGCCATCGCCAACCTCGGGCAATACAAGGCGCAGGGCTCGTCACTGCTGGTGATGGCCATCTTGGGCGGGGCACTGCTGCCGCCGCTGCAGGGCCTTGTCGCCGACAGTCTCGGCGGCTATCACCTATCGTTCTTCATCCCGGCGTTGGCGTATGCCTACCTCATTTTCTTCGGGGTGAAGGCGGGGAAATTGGCTCGCTGACGCATTGGGCTCGCTGGCGCTCGCATTCTTTGAGCTTTAAGATTCACCGCCATTTGGCATATCAGACTAAAAAAGAGAAGTTTGATAGCTTTCACCTCATCGTGTCTTGGAAAAAATAGGCATTTGCATAATTGATGTAAAGAACAAAAAAACGCCCGGCTTTCGTCGGGCGTTTGTGTTTGGATGATTCAGGTGGTTAGGCCTCTGCGGCTTCCGTTTCAATTGGAAGGACGGAGACGATGGAACGACCTTTTCTCGTACGGAAGTTGACGGTGCCGTCAACCAAGGAGTAGAGGGTGTGGTCTTTGCCCATGCCGACGTTGTTGCCGGGATTGTGGACGGTTCCTCTCTGGCGGATGATGATGTTGCCGGCTTTGGCAAACTGGCCGCCGAAAATTTTGACACCTAATCTTTTGCTTGCGGATTCACGACCGTTCTGTGAACTACCGACACCTTTTTTATGAGCCATAATGCAATGTTTTTTTTGTTACTGAATTGGGTTTATAAAATTTAGAAGGCGATGCCGTTGATTTGGAGGGAGGTCAGATACTGACGATGGCCGTTCAACGTCTGATAGCCTTTTCTTCTCTTTTTCTTGAAAACAAGTACTTTGTCCCCTTTGAGGTGGGAGAGTACGGTGGCGGATACTTGTGCGCCGGCAACGGTGGGGGTGCCCACTTTTACAGAACCGTTGTCGTCAACTAACATCACGCGGTCGAATTTCACTTCGGAACCTTCTTCAGCTTTGAGGCGGTGAACAAAGATCTTCTGATCCTTTTCAACCTTAAATTGTTGCCCTGCTATTTCTACGATTGCGTACATTTTTGATTGATTTTGGTTATACTTGAATTTTGGGGTGCAAAAGTACAATTTTTTTCAATCAAATATTCAAAAATAAAATAATTTTTTCCGAACAATTCCGTTTGTTATTTGTCTTTTTGAAAAACAAACCTAAAAACAGGAGGTCGTATGAAACGTTTTCATTTCTTTAAAGTGTTGATTTTCACAGGACTTATATCTGTTTCAATGGCTGTCTTCGCCCAAAACGGCAGTCGCCAATATGTGGATTTGACGGATGCCGCCGAGCAGTCGGTGCATGCCGTTGTACATATCAAAACACAGTTTTTATACCAGACTTCCGTATGGGAAGACTTCTTCGGTGACAGCTTCTGGAATGACTTTTTCGGAAATTCTTTCCCCGGAACTACGCAACACGAGGTGCTCGGAGCGGGTTCCGGTGTCATTATTTCGCCCGACGGTTACATCGTCACCAACAACCATGTGGTGGAGGACGCCAAGGAGGTGACCGTCACCCTGAACGATCGCCGCGAGTTCAAGGCCACGGTGGTCGGCACCGACCCGCAGACCGACCTCGCCCTCATCAAGATCGAAAGCTCCGGGCTGCCCGTGCTGGAGTTCGGCAATTCCGA
>JAEEQA010000105.1 GCA_016285085.1 Bacteroidales bacterium | reverse complement strand
ACAACGACGCCCGCCAGCACCAGGATGTGGGCTTCGACGGACTCCCCGACAGCCGCGAACAGACTTTCTTCGAAAACGACTACCTCAACCTCATTGCGAACCAGTACGGCTCCGACTCCCGCGCCTACCAACTCGCCTTCTACGACCCCTCGTCCGACAACTACCACTACTTCCGCGGCAGCGACTACGACGAAAGCGACGTGAAGATTCTGGAGCGCTACAAATACTACAACAACGCCGAGGGCAACTCCCCCACCGACTCGCAAAGTCCGGAGAACTACCCCACCACGGGCACAAACATCCCCAACATGGAGGATGTGAACAACGACAACACGCTGAGCGAGGACGAAAAGTACTACCAATACGTCATCGACCTCCGTCCCGACCGGATGAACATCGGCGAAAACTACATCAACGATATTTACGAAGCCGTACCGGAGCCGCTGCCAAACGGAACAAGACCCAGCACCCGATGGTACCAGTTCAAGATTCCGATCAAGCATCCCGACAAGGTCGTCGGCAACATCAGCGGTTTCAACTCCATCCGTTTCATGCGTCTGTTCATGCGCGAGTTCAGCGAACCCATCATCTGCCGTCTGGCCACCTTCGAACTGGTCCGCAGCGACTGGCGTTCCTACGCACTCGACCTGCTGGAAGACGGTGACTACCTGCCGGCACAGGGCGGCGACGAAACCTCGTTCGACGTATCCTCCCTGAGTTATGAAGAAAACGGCAACCGCACCCCCATCCCGTATGTGCTGCCTCCGGGCATTGAACGCGAGCAGGGTTTCGGAAGCACGACCATCTACCATGAAAACGAGCAGTCGCTGACGATGAAGGTGCAGAACCTTGTGGACGGTGACGCCCGTGCCATCTACAAGACCACCGCTTACGACCTCCGCAAGTTCAAGAAACTCAGAATGTTCGTACATGCGGAGAAAGTGAATGAGGATGACAACATCAAAGCCGGCGATGTGAAGGTGTTCATCCGCCTCGGTTCCGACTTCACGGAAAACTATTATGAATACGAGATGCCGGTGGAACTCACCCCGTGGTTCTGCGGCAAGGACAGCACCGCCATCTGGCCTGTGAAAAACCGCATGGAGATTGTGCTTGACTCGCTCGTCGCCGTCAAACAGCGGCGCAACATCGAGGCACGTGCCGGTCTTGTGTCCTACAACGAACCCTACTCGTTGCGCGGACGTGCCGACGAACCGACCATCACGGTGAAGGGCAACCCCAATCTGGCAGATGTAGCAACCATCATGATCGGTATCCGCAACCCCAAGAAACGCTCCATCAACGACGGCGACGACATGTTGAGCAAATCGGTGGAGATCTGGGTCAATGAGCTGCGTCTCTGCGACTTCGATGACAAACAGGGCTTCGCAGCTCTGGGCCGTATGCGCCTCAACTTGGCCGACGTGGGCGACATCACCTTGTCGGGAACCTACTCCACGCCGGGCTTCGGAAGCCTTGACCAGTCGGTGACGGAAACCCAGCAGGAGACCCGCTACACCATCGACTTCGCCACCAATCTGGAGGCGGGCAAAACCCTCTTCCCCGAGAAGTGGAACATCCGCATCCCCATCCACTACGACCTTTCGCAGAACGTTTCAATACCGGAATACAACCCGCTCAACCCGGACGTGAAACTCAAGGAAGACCTGAAGACCTACGAGACATTCCGAGAGCGCGACTCCATCCGCAAGATGACCACCGACTATGTGCGCCGCCAGAACGTCAACCTGATGAACGTCCGCAAGGAACGCAACTTCGACGGCCCCATCAAGATTCGTCCGTGGGACATTGAGAACTTCGACCTTTCCTACGCCTATTCCGAGGTGAAAACCCGCAACGTGGACGTGGAGTTCGACAACGAGTATTCCCACCAGGGAGAACTCGGCTATACCTTCAACTACAACCCCAAGAACATACGCCCGTTGGCGAACCAAAAGTGGCTGAAGTCAAAATGGTTGCAATTGATCCGCGATTTCAACTTCTACCCCATGCCGAAAATGTTCACCTTCCGCGGCACGGTGCTGCGCGAATTCAACGAGTTCAAGTACCGTCCGAAGAGCAAGGGTAACATCATCATCGACACCAGCTATGTGAAGCGGTTCGACCTCACCCGCAACTATGCCCTCCGCTGGGACATCTCACAGGGGCTGAAGTTCGAGTACACGGCCAATGCCGCCGCACGCCTCGACGAACCGCAGGGACTGATTGACACGCGGCAGGAGAAAGACTCCATCTGGCGCTGCTTCGGCAAAGGCGGACGCATCAATACCTTCCAGCAACGTTTCGACGCCTCGTGGCAGGTGCCCATCAACAAGATCCCGCTCTTCAGCTGGATCACCGCCTCCGCACGCTACAGCTCCACCTATGACTTCACCGCCTCCGCCCTCTCTCTGAACTACCTCGGCAACACCATCGCCAACACACAAACCATCCAACTGAACGGAAACGTCAACTTTGTAAATCTCTACAACAAAATACCCTACCTCAAGAAAGTGAACCAAGGAGGCAACAAAGGCGGGAAGAACGCATTGCAATCCAAGCCGACTGCATCGAAGGGAGGTGCTTCAAAAGCCGATGACGACGACGATTCAAAGACACAGGGCAAGGGAAAAGGCAAGAACGCCAAGGATTCCCTGAAGGAGAAGCCCAACTACGGGAAAATCATCGGAGACGGCATCCTCCGTTTCCTGATGCTGCTCCGCAACGCCTCCCTCAGCTACAGCCAAGGCAACGGCATCATCATGCCGGGCTATATGTACTCCCCCAATATGCTGGGATTAAGTTTCAAGAATGCATCGCCCGGATTCCTCTTCGTCTTCGGCGGCCAGACCGACATCCGGCATATCGCCGCCGAGCGCGACTGGCTCACGAAGGACACGCTGATGAACTACGCCTATCAGGAGAACCACAACCGCACCATCAACTTCCGTGCCACGGTTGAACCGTTCAAGGACTTCCGTATCGACGTGACCGCCACCCGCAACGAGACCTCCAATTACACCGAGTACTTCCGCGCCGATGGCGAAGGGACGTTCCACTCCTACTCGCCGAAAACCACCGGCAACTTCTCCATCACGCAGTTCGCCCTGGGTTCCTTCTTCAAGAAAGGCGACGACCTTTTTGAGGACTTCAAAGCAGCCCGTTACGAACTTTCGGGACGACTCTCCGAGCTGAATCCCAACTCCGGCGGCGTCATCAACGACACCACAGGCTACTATGTAGGCTACGGCAGACTCTCGCAGGAGGTGCTCACCGCCGCGTTCATCAGTACCTACGCAGGCAAAAAGACCAGCAAGGTAATTGTCGGCTCTCCGTTCCCGAAATTCCCGCTGCCCAACTGGCGCCTTAACTACACCGGATTCACCAAGATCAAGGGAGTGAACAAATACTTCCAGAGCCTTTCGCTGCTCCATGCCTACACCTGCACCTACAACGTGGGCAGCTACTCCTCCAACCTTTACTATACGAAGGACGCCGACGGCTACGCCAACAGTTTCAACCAGCTCGGGGACTTCCATACCAAATACGAAATCGGCCAAATCACCATCAACGAGGCTCTCAACCCGCTCATCGGTTTTGACATGACCTTGAAAAACAGCGTGATGATCAAGGTGGAATACAAGCGCAGCCGCAACATCTCCCTCAGTTTCGCCAACAACCAGATTACCGAGACCACCTCCAACGAGCTGGCCGTTTCCGCCGGCTACCGAATCAAGGACATAACCATCGGCTTCATCTTCTCCGGTATGAAACGCCAGATCACCAGTGACTTGAACCTCAGCATCGCCTTCGCCATGAAGGACAACAAGACAGTACTGCGGAAGATTGCGGAAGAAATCAACCAGGTTTCCGCCGGATCGCTCTCCATGACCATCAACTTCTCCGCCGACTACCAGCTGAGCAAGATGGTCGGCCTCACCCTCTACTACGACCATATCATCAACCGTCCCTATATCTCGCAGCAATACAACAACATGAATATCGAAGCGGGCTTGAAGGTGCGCTTGATGCTCACGCAATAGTCTATGTTTCAAAAAATTATAAAAAGTTGTGTAAATTTGGTTCAGCGATATCTTCCTGAACCATTTATTTTTGCCATCATTTTGACAATGCTGGCGGTGATTTTGGCGATGCCCATCTGCCACCAAAGCCCCGTCGAGGTGATCGAGCACTGGGGCAACGGCGTATGGGGGCTGCTGGCCTTCTCGATGCAGATGGCCTTGGTCCTGGTTTGCGGTTCCACGCTGGCGGCCGCGCCAGTGGTGAAACGGGGCATCAACGCCATCGCCACGCTTCCGAAGACTCCGGCAGGCGCGATTGCGCTCGTCACGTTCGTTTCCGCCATCGCCTGCTGGCTTAACTGGGGCTTCGGCCTGATTGTGGGAGTCATCTTCGCCAAAGAAATCGCCCGCAAGCTGCAAGGGGTGGACTACCGCCTGCTTATTGCCTCCGCCTATAGCGGCTTCGTGGTGTGGCACGCCGGTCTGTCCGGCTCCATACCCTTGACGATGGCCACGCCCGGCGACGCGCTGAAGAACGCCACCAACGGCATCCTGACCGAACCCGTGCCGCTCACCCAGACCGTCTTTGACTTCCACAATTTGGTGATGGTCGCCGTCATCATCATGGCCATCACGCTGGTGAACGCGCTGATGCACCCGAAGAAGGAGCATGTGGTGACGGTGGATCCCGACCTTTTGGCGGAAGACGCACCGGCGGAGAAAAAACTGTCGGTGACACCGGCGGAAAAGATGGAGAACAGCCGCGTGCTCAGCTGGCTGGTCGCGGCGCTAGGATTGTGCTTCCTTGTGGTGAAGCTGTTCTTCCGCGGCGGCTCCGTCGATCTCAACACAGTGATCATGCTGTTCCTGTTCTTCGGGATTCTGCTGCACGGCACGCCGCTGGCCTACGTCCGTGCTTTCACGAAAGCCGCGACCGGAGCGGCGGGCATCCTGCTGCAATTCCCGTTCTATGCCGGTATCATGGGCATCATCACCGGTGTGGGTGAAAGCGGCATCTGCCTCGGCACAGTCATCAGCGACGCGTGCATTTCCATCTCCACCCCCGTCACCTATCCCCTCTTCACGTTCCTGTGCGCGGCGGTGCTCAACCTGTTCGTGCCGTCCGGAGGCGGGCACTGGGCCATCCAAGCACCCATCATGTTCGCGGCAGGCGCTGACCTGAACGTGGATCCGGGCCTCACCGGCATCGCCATCGCATGGGGCGACGCCTGGACCAACCTCATCCAACCCTTCTGGGCCATTCCCGCCCTCGCCATCGCCAAACTGAACGCCAAGGACATCATGGGGTTCTGCCTCATCGACCTGCTCGTCAGCGGATTAATCATTTGTGCAGGACTTCTGATTTGGGCGTTGTAATCCATAACCTTCTGGTAAATGATAACAGACAAAACATCCTATAAAGAACACGTTGCCGCCGACTTAATGGCATACGGTCTGAAAAAAGTGGGATTGTACAATTATCTTTGGATGGATATGCTTCGTTTCCAACTTCGGTTGCGAAAAATTGAATACTATCACAACGTCCTCCGCGCTAATCCATTTGCCCGAATTTGGTTGTTTTTCATGCAAATCGTCAATCACCGCCTGGGTATGAAATTGGGGTTCACGATTCCAAAAAATGTATTCGGGCCGGGACTCTGCATCGTGCATGTCGGCCCCATCATCGTCAGTCCGAAGGCGAAAGTTGGTTGCAACTGCCGGATTCACCCCTGCACCTGCATCGGGGCGAACTACGGTGCCCCTACACTTGGCGACAATGTGTATGTGGGGCCAGGGGCCAAACTTTACGGGAATATCACGATAGGCAACAATGTGGCCATCGGGGCAAATGCCGTGGTCAACTGCTCCTTCGGGGACAATGTCACCATAGGAGGCATCCCCGCCAAGATTCTTTCCGAAACGCCTTCCACCGAGCAGGGGCTTTTCCCGCCAGAACTTATTCCACCCAAATGACACGAAATATCCTATCATTCAAAAAGATACTATTTCTTGCAAAGATGATTCTGTTGGCGATTTTCTTCGCCTCCTGCGGCACCCACTCTTTGGCAGGACAGAACATCTGCATCGAGGAGCACGACAGCATCATCGTCTATTACCCCGAATACACTTCCCTCGACCTTATAGGGAGCCAGCGGGTTCCGCACGGCGACGACATTCTGTACTGCTGCGGAGCGGCCTTCACGGCAAAATGCCTGAAGTACTTCACACACGACAACATCCGCTGCGGGCACGTCTGCCACGGCCGTTTTCACAAGGGTTCGCCCGAACCCATCTGCACCGGCACCTTCACTTTCTACAACGGGCAGGGGCACTTCGCGCCCTACAACACCACCGACCTGCATACCGCCGCCGACAGCACCGGCATGGGCTTCTGCCAGGTGCTCGTGATCCACAACGGCGAAGTCATCTACTCCGACACCGCCAAGAAAACATTCTGGATACGAAAAGATTACGTATT
>JAEEQA010000002.1 GCA_016285085.1 Bacteroidales bacterium | reverse complement strand
CGCGCACAATCAATTCAAAGTTTTGAATACCAGAAAATTCCTTGCAAACGAAAAGGGTGTGGTTTACGATGTGAAGGGCATTCTCGACAAAACCCAAATAGACGGCAGACTGTAGATACGAAGGGGCATTTCCCCGCCATCCGTCAATTTTTTTCTTACGACTGTTGTTTGTATCAAAAAAAGATGTATTTTTGCACCCGATTTCACGGCGCATTCGTCTAGTGGTCCAGGACGTCAGATTCTCAGTCTGAATATCAAGGGTTCGACTCCCTTATGCGCTACCAAAGCCCTTTTTCTGAAGGGCTTTTTTTATTGCTTTTTTCTGCATTAATTACAAATTTTTGATTACTTTTGCACATTTAAATTTGTTTCACGCATTTTGGGGTGATGAACTTTATAAAGAGACATTTTATCAAGAAATATATTGCTGACAATAAGCCTGTTAGGGATATTAATATCGTCTCTTTGCAGAAGGCAAAAACGGTAGGTTTGATTTGTAATATCACAACTGAAGATACTTACAAGGAGATTTATGCCGTTTTTTCCCACCTTCAGAATGCCAATCGTGCCGTGTGGCTGATGGGGTATATCCACGACAAAGAGGTTCCGTTCTACTGCCTTCCCCAGTTTACCGCCGACTTTTTCTGCGACAAAGACCTGAACTGGTACGGCCGCATCGATAAACCCTTGACCAGGGAATTCGCTGAAAAGGAATTCGACATCCTGATTGATTTTTCCCACGAACCGTTTGACGCCATCCGGCTGATCATGAGCATTTCAAAGGCCCGTCTCATCGTGGGTGCCCAAAAGGACAACGCCCCCTATTACGACCTTCTGATTAACTCCGAGGAGGAACTTTCACACGCGGCACTGCTGAAAAACGTAGAGATTTATACCAGAAAACTTTCGGGAGAAACAGCATTATGACAGAAAGGCTAAAAGGCACCGGTGTCGCTCTCATCACCCCCTTCCTTCCGGACGGCTCCATTGACTTTGTGTGTCTTGAAAAATTGGTGGAATCATTGATTTCCAACGGAATAGATTATCTTGTAACCGTCTGCACCACAAGCGAAACGGCCACTCTTTCGGAGGAGGAAAAGGACGAGATCGTACGCACGGTCGTCCGCGTGAACCGGGGGCGTGTGGCGGTCATCCGGGGGATGGGCGGACCCGACACCCGCGAACTGGTCGCTTCCTTCCAAACCAAGGACTTCACCGGCGTGGATGCCATCCTTTCCGTAGCCCCGTTCTACAACCGCCCGTCACAAAACGGCCTGTATCAGCACTACAAGACCATTGCCGAACACTCCCCTCTCCCCATCATCCTATACAACGTGCCCAGTCGCACCGGCTGCAACATCGACGCCGATACCACCCTGCGCCTCGCCAACGACTGCCCCAACATCATTGCCGTGAAAGAGGCATCGGGCATGATGAACCAGATTATGCGCATCATCAACCACAAACCCGCCGATTTCTCGGTGATTTCCGGTGACGATGCCCTCACACTCCCCCTCCTCGCTGCCGGCGTGGACGGGGTCATCTCCGTGGTAGCCAACGCTTTCCCGAAGGAAGTCAGCACGATGGTACGGCTCGCCCGCCACAACGACTTCAACGAGGCACGCAAAATCCATCTCCAGCTTTTGGACTTCACCCAAGCCTGTTTCCGCGAAGGAAGTCCTGCCGGCATCAAGGCACTGCTTTCGCTGCAAGGCAAAATCCAAAACTGCCTGCGCCTGCCGCAAGTACCTGTTTCGGAGCATCTTACGAATACTTTCCGTGAATTAATCCAAAATAAAATATGAAAAAACTCCTTTTCACCCTCTTGCTTTGTATCGGCACGATGCTGTCAATTTTGGCACAAAACACCGCCTCCGACCTGCTGAACAACGACCGTGACTTTCTCTATGTCACCACCCACGTGAGCAGCAAAGCGGAGGTGAACGCCCTCGCCCGCAACTTCTCTGTGGACAACTGCCCCTTTGACGAACGCACCGGCCTCTATAACGTGAGGATTTATCTTTCGCGCCACGAATACAGCGACTTCCTCGCCCAGAACCTGCCGTTCGAAATCATTCCTGCAGAGAGAGCCGACGCGCCGGTATCCACGACACTTGCAGGTATGGCCAACTGGGACAAATATCCCTCCTATGAAGTGTATGTCCAGATGATGCAGAATTTCCAGACCAACTTCCCGAATCTCTGCAAGATCGACACCATTCTGGCCGCCACCCCCTGCACCCAGCGGCCCCACATGCTGCTGGCAGCACACATCAGCAACACGCTTGGACAGCCCGCCGACAAACCGGCATTCCTCTACTCCGCCACCATGCACGGGGATGAGGTCGTGGGCTTCCATACGATGCTCCGCTTCATTGACTACATTCTCAACAACCCCACCGACCAACAGGTTCAGAACCTGCTGCAGAACGTGGATCTGTACATCTGCCCGTTAGAGAATCCCGACGGGACCTACCACACCAGCAACTCACGGATCGGTACCAGCGCATCGCAACGCGCCAACTGGAACAATGTCGATATGAACCGCAACTACCCCTATCTGCCGGGCGTCAACGGCAGCGCCAACGTGCAGCCCGAAACACAGGCCTACATCAACTGGATGGAGGACAAGCATTTTGTGATGTCGGTGAACTTCCACGGCGGCGCCGAGTTGACCAACTTCCCGTGGGACACGTGGGACAGTCAGACCCGCACCCATGCCGACGACGCGTGGTTCCGCTATATCTGCCAGAACTATGTGGATCAATGCCAAGCTGTTGACCCGACCTACATGGTGGGCGAAACCGCCTACCAGCCCGGCTGCGGCTCTGTGACCGAAGGCGGTGACTGGTATGAAATCACCGGTTCCCGACAGGACTATATGAACTATTACCAGCACTGCCGCGAGGTGACGATGGAGATCCATTTCGACAAGGTGGTGACCGACGCCTCCGACCTGGTCACCTACTTCCCCAACAGCAGGAACGCCCTCTTCAACTATGCGATGGAGTGCTCCTACGGTTTCCGCGGCATCGTGACCGACGCCGTGACGGGCGACCCGATTGACAATGCCAAGGTTTACGTCCGCAACCACGACACCTTCAATTCGGAAGTCTATTCGCACCTTCCACTCGGTGCCTACTACCGCCCCATCAAGTCCGGCACCTACACCATTGAGGTTTCCGCCGACTGCTACGAAACGGCAGTATTCACTGTCACCACTACCGACGGTTCCTTTGTAAGACACGATGTGCAGCTCCAGCCGCTCGTCGCCACCCCGGAAGTGGAAGACCAGTACATCCTCACGGGCGAAACCGCCACGCTGACGGCCCCCTCCACCCACACCATCCGTTGGTACGCCTCTGCCACGGCCAATACTCCGTTAGCTACCGGCACCACCTTCACCACACCCGCACTGACCACCACCACCACCTATTTTGTGGCGGAGCAAGCAACAGATGCCAACAACAATAGCTGCGAGAGCGACCGGAGCAGCGTGACCGTCTATGTTTCGGACGTGCCGCGTGACACCGTTTACGGCGAACTGACACTGGAGAACTGCGATGTCGTCATCTACGAGGGCGAAACGTACGAACAGTCGGGTGACTATGAAATCTTCTACCCCGCTCCCACGGGCACCTTCACCGACAGCATCCTGACCCTGCATGTAACGGTTTATCCATCGTACTATCCCACTGTTTACGAAACCCTGCATGTGGGCGACACCTACTCTGTGGAGGGCACTGAATATCACGCAACCTTCGAAGGAACATACACTTACAGCCGCCTCCACTATACGGTGCACGGCTGCGACAGCATCATCCAGTATGTGTTCTACGTACTTACCGAAAGCAGCGCCTTTGGCGAATTGACGATGGAAGAGTGTTCTCCCTTCGTTTACGAAAACGAAGTACTTTTGATGGACGGCGACTACACCTTCTACTATCCGGGCGCCGGCGTGGGCGGCATCGACAGTATCCTGGTCCTCCACCTGACCCTGCACCCCTCTTACGAAGAAACATTGGACGTCCAGTTGGCCACTGGTGAGCACTATATGATGGGCGATTACGACTTCTATTCCGACGAAGACGGCTTTTTCCAGTTTGACAAGGAGATGGAAACGGCCTTCGGTTGCGACAGCATCATGCACTACAACATCACGGTCGGGTCGGGCGCACCGGGAACAGGTGTGGCCGACAGCTATTTTGCCAATGTGACACTTTATCCGAACCCGGTGTCCGACATCTGCCATATTTCAGGACTTACGGCCGGTGTTCGCACGGAGGTCCGCATCTTCAACGTTTTCGGCCAGATGGTCAGGGAATTGTCTTCTGAAAAGGAAAACATCACGATTGATATGCAGGGACTGAACGCGGGTGTCTATTCGGTGCAGCTGGTTCAGAATGGCGCGTGCCACGTCAAGAAGTTCGTAAAACTATAGGCGATGAAGGAGTTTGAAACCAAAACCCGTTTCGTCATTTACGAAAACGAGCGCGAGCTCACCGAGCAGGAGCGTGAGTTGCTGGCGCTTGCACGGGCGGCGGCGGAGCGTGCCAATGCCGAATATTCGCACTTTCAGGTAGGCGCCGCCCTTCTGCTGGAAAATGGCAAAGTGATAACAGGAAACAACCAGGAAAATTCGGTATATCAAGGGCTTTGCGCCGAGCGTACGGCGGCTTTCTCCGCTGCGGCACGGTATCCGGACGTTCCCTTCAAAACATTGGTTATCACGGCGATTAATCCGAAAGAAACGTTGACCAAGCCCATTCCTCCGTGCGGGGCGTGCCGGCAGGTACTGCACGAGTACGAAAACAAATACGGTAAGAACATCGAGATTCTGATGGCTGGGCAGGAGGGCGAAATCTGGAAGGTGATGTCCGCCGGCGAACTGTTGCCGCTGTCGTTTTCCTCCTCCTTTTTGCCAGTGCAGGAATAGCTTTTTGCCGATTTCCGAAAAATAGTGTATCTTTGCGGCGAATTTTCAAACCAAAGATACATTTTTATTTATGAAGAAATTTGCAGTGATTCTTAACGGATGCGGTCACTTGGACGGCTCCGAAATCCACGAGTCAGTGATGACGCTTTTGGCTATTGACCGCAACGATTGCACATACACTGTTTTTGCGCCCAATCTTCCCCAGTATCATGTGATGAACCACCTCACCCGCCAGCCGATGGAGGGGAGCCGCAACATGATGGTGGAGGCCGCCCGCATTGCCCGCGGTGCCGTCCACGAGATTTCCGAGTACCGTCCGGAAGACTTCGACGCTCTCGTATTGCCCGGCGGCTTCGGCGTGGCCAAGAACCTTTTCACCTATGCTTTCGACGGGGTGAACGCCAAGGTTTTGGATTCCGTAAAAGATGCCGTGATTGCCACCCGCAAAGCCAGAAAACCCATCGGCGGACTCTGCATCGCCCCGATGCTGCTGGCCAAGATCCTGGGCGACATCACCGTCACCCTTGGTACCGATCCGGGCGCCATCCACGATGTGGAGGCAATGGGTGCTTCGCACGTAAAAACCCAGATCACCGAGGTGATTTGCGACAAGCAGAACCGGATTTACACCACTCCCTGCTACATGCTGGACGCCACCATCGCCGACATTGCCGACAGCGCCGAGAACCTCATCGAAAAGATGCTGGAGGGGATGTAGGGGCTCGCTGACGCTCGCCATTCTTTGATTTTGCTCACTACGTTCGCATTGGGGCAGGCTAACGCCTGCATTTGGGCTCACTACGTTCGCATTGGGGGTGTGAGCCGTATTTCTGGAAGTATTGATTTATTTGCATCCACCCCGAAAGGGTGATATTTATAAGCCCCAGATAAGGCCGTCAGGCCGCAATCTGGGGTGGGCGGGAAGGCCAATTATCCCCAGCCTATTTAATCGGCCAAACACCTGACAGAACCACCAATAGTTATATCATTGGAAGTACGGGACACGCGGGCAATGTCATAGGTCATACGGCGAGCGTACGCAGTGCTGTCGTTAACCATAGTAGTACTCCAGAGGAATGAGCCATAGTTGGGCTGTTGGAAACCTGCGTAGTTTATTTCACCAGCAGGCAGTGCACTAAATCCTGTTGCATTGTTTTCGGCGGGATTGTTTCCTATGGCACACGATAACACACCCATACTCCATCTCAAAGGAGAAGCCAGCGCCTTGGCGATATTGTTGCCGTTGCCATTGCATAAATATTCGCTCTGACTGCTTACATAGTTGGTCAATTGAGTCCATTCGCCGTCACTCGGCACGTGCCATCCAATGGGACAGATTCCCTGTACTCTGTTGGGGGTGGTGGAGTTTGACGGGGAGGTGCGTGTCACAGCCATCCAATTATACAGCAGTCCGTAGGTGGCTTTGTTGATGGAATCATTTCCAGGGAAGTACCAATAGGCTGTTGTGCTGGAAGTATCGCTGCCTTGCATGATGGGCGTTCCGTCGGCGTACTTCGTTGTACGCAGATTTTCCTTTATCCAGCACTGGTTGCCAATCAATACGGTATGGTATGTATTGCTGTCGCGGTCAGTGACGGTGGCGACTCCGGGACAGGGCTGACCATACTGTAGGGTGGTAAAGACAACTTCATCTCCATACCCAGTACCTACATTGTTGGAAGCGTAGGCACGCACATAGTAGATGGTTTCTCCCAAAAGACCAGACATATTGCTGGTAAAACTGCCCGTACCGACACTGTCGGTTGTGTGGCTGTCGCTTGTCGTTGGATTGGGTGAGGTGCTCCAGCAAACGCCCCTTGCGGTAATATACGATCCTCCATCGTCCGTCACATTGCCGCCACAATCAGCTGTTATGCAGGTGATTGTGGTGACAGGGGAGGTGGTGACGGTGGGTGCCACAACAGAGATGTCGCCACCTTCACCTAACAGGCATCTGACAGAAAAACCACGATATCTTCTTTGGAGACCATTGTCCACATTGGCGTTGTCTCTCGACATCTGTAAATCGTATGCTACGTCGCTGTAAACCGTGGTTTCGCTAGTGCTCCAGAAGTAAGCGGAATTGCCGAAAAAGTAATTCTGGTCGTAAAAACCCGCCGATAGTGCGCTAAATCCAGTGAAATTGTTAAGGGATGGGTTGTTGCCTATGGAACAGGTGTTGTTGCTGTTGCTCCATCCTGTTTGTGAAGCCAGTGCTTTGGCAATATTTGTAGCATCTCCATCGCAAACGTATTGACTTTGGCTGCTTACATAGTCGGTGAGCTGTTCCCACTCCGCCAGACTCGGCATATGCCAACCCTCCGGACAAACCCCCTGCACTCCGCTCGGATTGCTATCAGAATGAATGAAATTCCACATCACAGCAGGAAAATTATACAGCAATCCATAAGTAGGTTTGTTGGCGGCGGCGTTGTTTGGATAATACCAATAAGGAACAGTACTGGAATAAATACCACTCCAGTCATTCGTGCTGCCCTGCAAAATGGGGGTTCCGTCAGCATATCTTGTTGTACGCAGATTTTCCTTCATCCAGCATTGGTTGCCAATCAACACCGTATTGTATACGTTGCTGTCGATATCCATAACAGTGGCAACACCAGGACAAGGCTGACCATGTTGCAATGTGGTAAAACTAACCTCATCACCATATGCTGTGCCCACACCGTTGGTGGCGTAAGCCCGTACATAGTATGTGGTGTTTTCCAGCAATCCAGATAGATTACTGTAGAAAATGCCGATACCAGTGCTGTCCATGGTGTGACTGTCGTTGAGAGTGGGATTTTGTGAAACACTCCAACATACCCCTCGGGCAGTTATGCTGTCTCCGCCATCATTAACCACCTCACCGCCACCATTGGCGGAAAAGGCTGTGATATTGGCAACAGAGAATGTGGTGACGATAGGGAGCTGTATCTGTACCGCTGTAAATTGCAATATGATAGTTTCTGAATGTTCCTGGATTTGTGATATTACCTGGCTTTCGGTTTCATTGCCGTTAATGGTGGCGTATCCCACATATTCCATCAAATCGCCGAAATGGAACGGATTGGTGCTGTTGCCGCGGATGTGGGATTTTGGTGTGGCGGAAACGATGCCCATGTATTCAATGCCATCGCTGTTTTCTCCGCCGTTATTCACCATTTTTATGGACGATGTTTTCCCGTTTTGGCGGGCAGTCATAACGTATGTGCCGGCGACTGACAAGGAAATGCGGAATTGATGTCGGGGCGAATAATCATTCGACCGTATGAAGGTTGATATATCCATTGCGGGAACGACAATACGCCCGTTCACATCCGCGATTTCCAACGTCAGTGCACCCGCATCCGCTACTGACAGCAAAACGTCGGTGGTACCGTTGAACGGGTTGGGGTTGTTTTGGGATAATTGTAACGATGCGCTATGGCACACCTCTACATCATGAATGCCCGTTCCGTTCTCCACAACCAAAGTTGTATCAGGCCAATAAATGGTCTCCTGCCATCCTTCGGTAATATTGGTAATCATTACACGGTTAAGTTGAATCCAATTGTTGTTGGCATCCCTTCCTTGAAAAGAAATGGGGATTGGTTGTGCAAACAGACAGAATTCCAATATTACAAATACTGTTACAAGGAATAGTTTCTTCATAATTGATTATCTTCTTGATTGAGAGAGGACTTCTGTTTTCTCTGTGTGTGCTATACTTTCCGCCTCTGCGAAGTCCCTTGAACAGAAACAGAAAACACAACGCGGCAAAAGTACATATTATATTCTGATTTCCAAGGGTTTACTATAAATTTTTTGTCAAAAATAGGGGGTAATATACTAATAATCAATATGTTATAGGTGTAGAATCATGCTTAATTACTTGATTTGCTCACATCTCATTATGATGTAGACCAGACACATGAGGATTATTTTGGCGGCATTTCGGAGAAAACCGCCCGTCCGACTGCACATTCCGTACATTGGAGTCAAACCATGAAAGAAAGGACTGTGCCTTTGTGAAAATGGATAAAAGGCATAATATCAAAAAAAGAAGAAACGTTTTGCCTATCTCCTTTCCTACCCCCTAATTACTAACTACTAACTACTAATTACTATCCCCTAACCCCTATACCCTATTTACTATCCCCTAAAATTCCCGCCAGTTTTTCCAAACCAACCCGGTCGGTTTCGTCGAACGTGGCGAGATGCTCGCTGTCGATGTCTAAAACAGCGACCACACGGTCGTCGCGGAACAATGGCACCACGATTTCACTGCGGGAGGCGCTGCTGCAGGCAATGTGCCCCGGGAATTGCTCCACATCGGGCACGATGATGGTTTGCCGCATCTTCCACGCCGTGCCGCACACCCCGCGGCCGAACGGAATACGGGTACATGCAACCGGTCCCTGGAACGGCCCCAATACCAGCTCCTCGCCCACCACACGGTAAAACCCCGTCCACCAGAAATGGAAGGCATCGTGCAGCAACGCAGCCGCATTGGCCATCAACGCCACCTCATCGCTTTCGCCTTCCGCCAAAGCCAGCAGCTGCTTGTACAACAGCTCGTATTGTTTCTGTTTATCGGTCATTTATGCAAGCACTCTTAACTCTTAGTTCTTGGTTCTTAACTCTTAGTTCTTAGTTGAAGTCGTCCAGCACGACCAAGTAATTTCCCTTGTAGATGATGCCGTTGCGGCCGTCGATGGCGACAGGGTCGAACACCTTGAAGGGAACGCCGTTGATGGTGCAGCTCTTTTCCTTCTCGTGGACGTGCAGGGCCTCGCAGTTCACTACGCAGGTTTTTCCGAGTGCCGCCGCCGTCACGGCTGCGTGGGAAGTGGCGCCGCCACGGGCCGTCAGCAAGCCGTCGCACTCGATGATCAGCTCGATATCGTCCGGCACGGTGTCGGGACGCACCAGCACAATCTGCTGCGTCGGGTCGTCGCCGTTGCGCACCTTGCGGATGTCGTCCATGTCGAACACGATGATGCCGTTCAGCACGCCGTTGCCGATGCCGATACCCGTTCCAACCTTGTCCATGTTTTCCGGTTTTTCGCCGAAGGTTTCCACTGATGTCTGGTTGGAAACCACCATGTTGCGGGTTTGCAGGATGTACAGATCCTCGCCCTTCGCCGTTTCAAAGGTGAACTCGATTTCCTGATGGCTGAAACCATCCTTCTCGATCATGTTCTTCGCCACCTCCAACAGTTTGTTGTAAATCTCGGGGTATTGTGATTGCAACGAGAAGGGACAATTCTGATAGCCCGTCTCCCGCTGTGCCTCGCTGATAGGCAGCGTGTTGACCAAGCCGCCCACGATATCCTCGCCCTGGCTGAGGAACGAGAAGTCGCCGGTGAGGCGGATGTTGGCGCGGTTCTCTTTCACATCGCGAGTGAACACCACGCCGGAACCGGACTCGCGGTGGATGTTGCCCAGCACCATCTTCTGGATGGTGGCTGCCGTGCCCCACTCTTCCGCAATGTGCATCTGGCTGCGATAGACCTTGGCACGCGGCGAGTTCCACGACTCAAACACGCACAGGATGGCCTTCTTCAACTGCTTGAACGGGTCACTCTCGAAGGCGATACCGTTGTCGGTGAGGAACTGCTTGTAGGCGAACGCAATCTCCCGCATGTTCTCAGGCGTGAACCCGATTTTCTGCGTTACGTTGTATTTCTTCTTGTAATTCAAGATGATCTGGTCAAAGTCGTTACGGTCGAGGCCATGCGCCATGCCCCACGTCTGCAGCAGACGGCGGTAGCAATCCCACGAGGTCCATGCGTAGTTGTCCTGCTTGCTGAGCTGTTCCGTGATTTCGTCGTTCATGCCGACATTGAGGAACGTGTTCATGGCACCCGGCATGGAAATGGCAGAGCCGGAACGGACACTCAGCAACAGCGGGTTCTTCGGATTGCCGAACTCTTGTCCCGTAATCTTCTCGATGGCAGTCAGTTGCCGCTTAATCATCCGATCCAACTCGCGGTTGATGGGCGCCACCTTCAGGATGGCGTTCATACGGCGGAACACCTCGGTGGTCACCACGAAGCCCGGCGGGACGGGGTAGCCGCCCAGCACCAGCCGTTTCAGGTAGTACGCCTTCGCGCCGAGGAACACTTTGTTATCGACCGCCGGCGTTTCCTGGTACAACGGACTGATAGCCAGCTCTTGGTCGTAGGTCATCAGGTTCTGCGCCTCCTCCGGCGACAGCAGGTTGGCCTGCGTGCGGAGGTTGTTCAGAATTTCACCGATGAAGTTGTCCACCTGCTGGATAAGGAACGAGGAGGAGAGCAGTTCGCGGTAGAACACCTCCGACTTTTGGGCCAGAATCTTCTTCAACTCCACCTTGTCCGTTATGTTCTCTTCCATCAATTGCGGGATGATGATCTTCAGCAGCGGCTCGTACGGACGAATGAAATAGTTGCTGATGATTTCGTTCAAGCTGCTTCCCATAAACTGGAACAGATTGATATACTGCTCGGTAGTGAAACAGCCGGAGTTCAAACTATATTGGAGCATCTTGAGGTTCGACTCGAACCCCTGGTCGCTGACACCGTCAAGTTTCAGCCCTTCGTACAGCAGCTGGATGGTGCTGCAGATCTCCTTGATGGCCTTGAGGGTGAAGATGCTGGTGTTGATGTTCTCGATGAGGTCGTGAACAAGCACGGTGACAATTCGCTCCAGACGGAAAATCAGTCCCAAAGCGTCGAACTTGTTCTCGCGGTAGTAGCCGTACATCGACGGGATGCCGAAGGCAATGTGCCGTTTATAGACCACATTTTCCCACCCCGTGCTCGGCTTCGGATCAAAAATGATTTCGTTCAACTTTCTCATTATGGAGAAGATATGCTCCAACGTGGCCACCGTATCCTTCCCTTTCAGCAACTCTTCCAACGTGTTCACATCTTCGGTTTCCACAAAGCTGTTGCGCCGCATGATGTTGATGATATTGGTGGAGTCGAAGATGTATTTCTCTTTCAAAAGCTGGTAAAGCTCGATGATGAGGCACACACGCTGCACGTCGATCTCGTCGGGATGGTTGATTTTGCGGCCGATTTGCTCCACCTTATCTTTCTTCATTTCAATGAGTTCCTCCAACGGAACATTGGCAAACTCACAGAACTTGTGCAGGCAGTCGTGGACACCGTCCACCCAAATGCCGTGGTCTTCCACCAGTTCGTACACATTGGGCGGAAGAATCTCGTGCAGACGCTCCTTCTTGCGGTCGTACCAGAAACTGATGACATCCAACGTAATCTGTATGTGGGAGTTATTGCCTTCCGTGTGGATTTGCTTACGGAGGAAATGAATCAGTTTGTCGTTGCGGTGCGAAAGCTCGTCAACCTTGGTGGAGACATCGCGGAGCTGCCCTTCCGCACCGATTTCGTTGAAATAGACGGGGAAAATACGGGCCAACTGCTTGGTCTGTTTGTAAACAGGCGAGATTTCGGAGTTGAGCAGTTTGGTGATGTCCTTCTGGAAGAAGTCGGTGTCGAAAACGAAGATGCCGCCGATCCGCAGGTTGATGATGAGGGCGGAAAGAAGACGCTGCATCGTTTCGGGCGCCAGCTCCACCAGTTCGAGCCACACCCGCACATTCTTGATGTGGCACGGGTTCACCTTCAGTTCCCAGTCGTTGGTGACGTACTTCACGCCGGGCGTAACAAAGCCGAAATCAATGATTTTCTTCTCCAAATGACGGATCAGACGGTGATTGTCGGTATGGATGATTTCCTTTCCCAATTCAAAAATGGAATCAAGGATGAGGTTCAGATGGCTGTCGCGGAAGTCGGCAAACTGCTCAAACAGGTTGTCGATGGAGGCAATGCAAAGGTCCTCATCTTTCTCATTGCTAACGTGTTTGATCACCTTGTTCAGTTCTACCAAGAGCTGCGGATGGTTATCGACCGTGCCGGGAAGATGCAGCAGGTAGAAGATGTAGCTGAACTGTTCGGAGGTGTGTGCAAAGACATAAATCTTGCTTTGGAACGCCTTGATGATGTCGCCGAACGTGAAAGCGTTGTCACAGAGTTCCTGCCAACTTTTTGCATTGTCAGCCAATCCCACAAACTCATCAAACATTTTATCCCCCAATGTTTCAAGTTCTTGTGAATAATCACGGGACATTTTGGCCTTATGGCTTTCGTACCACTGCATAATCTGGGTGGTTTCGCGCCAATATTGGATATGGCTCTTCACCAAACGTTGCATCATCTTGAAGGTGATGTCCGCCGTGTCGGGGTTGTTGGCGGCCTTTGCCAGTTTTACCTTGAATTGACCGATATGGCAATAATAGCTGAATGCATTGTCATCCAAGTATTTGTCCAAAATCTGGATGCACCGTTTCACCCCGTCGCCGCAGGCGTTGAGCACGCCGTCGTTGCTGTCGATGAAGCGGAGGAAGTAAGTGACGAGGTCCTTGGCTTTGGTGTGGGGCAGCTTCTCGCTCAACAGCTTGTCGTAGATGGCGAGGACGATGTCCACGATGCGTTTCTGGTCTTCGAGAGGAAGTTCCTTGTAGAGCCAGAAGTCGCTGATGGTGACGTTGGGCAGCGCCTTCACCACTTCGGTGCGGTTCGACATCGGGTGGTCGTACTCGGTGAAGAATTCCACCACGCGTTTGTGCAAGCCCCACTGGTTTTCCGACTGTTTGATGAACCACTGGTGTTCGTCGGGAATGACGTATTCTACATTCGTGTTTTTGAGGTTGACCTCTAAGGCTTTGGAGTTTATTTCGTTGGTCATAAGGTTTCTACGTATTTAATAAGGTCGATGATTCTGGATGAATAGCCGCACTCGTTGTCGTACCAGCCGAGGATTTGGATGAAGTTGCCGCCGATTACTTTGGTGGCGATGGCGTCGAAGATGGCGGAGTGCGGGTTGTTGGTGATGTCGCTGCTGACGATGGGGTCGTCGGTGAATTCGAGGAAGCCTTTGAGCGGCCCTTCGGCGTAGCGGCGGAAGGTTTCGCGGATGTCGTGCGCGGTGGTTTCGTGATGCAGCTCCGCGGTGAGTTCCACGAAGGAGCAGTCGGCGACGGGCACGCGGGTGGCGAAACCGTCGAAAATGTTCTTCATTTCCGGGATGACCAGCTGCGTGGCGCGGATGGCGGACGAGGTGGTGGGGATGATGTTGGCGAGGGCGGAGCGTGCGCGGCGGTAGTCGCTGTGGAAGCCGTCCTGCAGGTTCTGGTTGTTGGTCATCGGGTGGACGGTGTTCATGAAGCCGCGGCGGATGCCGAACTCGTCGTTCACCACCTTGAGCATCACGGCAATACAGTTGGTGGTGCAGGAGGCGTTGGAGATGATGTCGTCTTCAGGTCTGAGTGTGAGGTGGTTGACCCCCATCACCACGGTACGCTCGATGGAGGCGTCGTCGGGAGGGCAGCTGAGGATGACGCGCTTCACTCCGCCGCGCAGGTGGCCTTGCAAGGCCGGCCGGGTCTTGAACCTCCCGCACGAGTCGATGACGTACGTGACACCGGTCGTGTCCCACGGAATCTGCTCCGGTGACGGGTAGTTGGTAACGAGAATGGACCGTCCGTTGACGATGATGTGCGATTCGTCAAAGCCGATTTCCGCACCGAACCGCCCGTGAATGCTGTCGTATTTCAACAGATGTGCCATCAGGCGCGTGTCCATCTTGTCGTTGATATGGGTGACGACAAAATCCTCGCGGCCTTCCAACAACCGGAAAACCATCTTTCCGATTCTTCCAAAGCCGTTGATTCCGATTTTTACAGATGTCATACTTCTTTGCTTTTTTATCTTATTGAGAATAAAATAGTTATAATATTTCCAATGTTTCTGGAAAAGAGTTGCAAATTTACACGATTTCCACATATTTTTGAGGAAAAATCAAGAAAAACCTATCTGTTTACATTTGAAAAAAGTGTACTTTTGCCGCGTGAATCAATTTTATTAACCTTAAAAAATTTAATCATGAAAAAAGCATTAGTTATCATCGCTTGCATCGCTTTCGTCGGCGCTCTCACTTCCTGCAGCAAAGAGTGTACTTGCAAAACCTACAAGGATGGCAAAGTCACAGCTACCAACACCTACAAAATTGACAAAGATTCCGATAAGAAATGTTCAGACTATGCCGTTACTGCAATTTACGATAATGGCAACGGTAAAAATGGCATCGAGTGCAAGTAATTGAAACCAAGCATTGAAAGAAAAGCGGAACACCCACCTGTTCCGCTTTTTTTTTAAAAACGTAAAAAAAACACCCAGACCGACTACCAGATCATCTCAAACTTTCAGTTTTCAATTTTCAGTTTTCAATTTATTCGTACTTTTGCCGCCGTGAAAAAAACAGCCCGTATTTTCCTATTCTTGCCCCTGCTTTTCCTGGCCGCCTGCTCGTCCAAGCCAGTCGTGAAGCCCCCCGCCGACCTCATCGGAAAAGATACAATAGTGCAGATAGTTGCCGACCAACTGATTGTAGAGTCACTTGTTTTCAATGCGCCGCCGCAGTACAACAAAGACACCCTGACACGGGCGCTCTATGCACAACTTCTTGAAAAATACAATATTACTATACCCCGTTATCAGTCCTCATTAACCTATTATTTTTCAGACAAAAAACGGATGGAGGATATCATGAAACGGGCGAAGTCTCAGATTGATGAGAAAAAATCACAGCTTCCTACGCAGTAACCACCTTAAAACCAAGTTTTTCTCCCTCCTCAAGCATTTTCTGGTACGCCTCCTCGTAATTGTTGCCGATGAGTCCGTCCAGAATGGCGTTGCAGACCGCATCCTTGATGATGCCGACTTCGCGTGATGGCCGCAGGTTGAAGGTTTTCATAATCAACTCTCCGTCAATCGGAGGCCTCCAGTTGCGGATCTTGTCCTTCTCCTCGATTTCAACGAACTTCTGCCGCACGATGGCGAAGTTGTCGAGGTACTTTTTCACCTTTGCCATATTTTTCGAGGTGATGTCGGCCTCGCAAAGCAACATCAGGTCGTCCACATCGTCGCCCGCCTCGAAAAGCAGACGCCGCACCGCCGAATCAGTAATACTTTCATCCACAAGGGCTTGCGGACGAAGATGCAACCCCACCAACTTTTGGACATACTTCATCTTCTCGTTGCAGGGCAATTTCATGGCCTTAAAAATTTCCGGCACCATCTTTGAACCGATGAACTCGTGCCCGTGGAAGGTCCAGCCCACCTTCGGGTCGTACCGTTTGGTGCGGGGCTTGGCGATGTCGTGCAAGAGCGCCGCCCACAGCAGCCACAGGTTGTTGCTCACCATCGCCACCTTGTCCACCACTTCGAGGGTGTGCAGGAAATTGTCCTTGTGCCCGTGTTCTCCCCGCTTTTCAATACCTTTCAAATCAACAAGTTCCGGGAGAAAGAGCTTCAACAGCCCCGACTCCTCCAGCAGCTTGATGCCGATGGAGGGTTGCGGCGAGAGCAGAATCTTGTTCATCTCGTCGGCGATGCGTTCCTTGGAGATGATTTCCAAGCGGTAGGCGTTGCGGACGATGGCCTCGTAGGTTTCCGGCACGATTTGAAACCTCAACTGCGAAGCAAACCGGATGGCACGCAGCATTCGGAGCGGGTCGTCAGAAAAAGTGATGTCGGGGTCTAATGGTGTGCGTATCAGCTTGTTGTCAAGGTCCTCCAACCCATTGAAACGGTCGATGATCTGTCCTTTTTCGGGACCGTTGAGGGCGACGGCAAGGGCATTGACGGTGAAGTCGCGGCGGCTGAGATCATCCTCCAACGTGCCGTCCTCCACATGCGGCTTGCGGGAGTTGCGGTCGTACGACTCACGGCGGGCGCCCACAAACTCCACAAGTTCCTCTTTCCAAGTAAACTGCGCCGTTCCAAAGTTTTTGTAAACGTTCACTTTCAGTTTTGGGGAGAGTTTGCGGGCCACCGCCTTGGCCAACTCGATGCCGCTGCCGACGACCACGATGTCGATATCCTTTGACTCCCGGTGCAGGAGCATGTCGCGCACCACACCGCCGACCGCGTAGGCGGAAACGCCGGTTTGTTCGGCCACTTCGCCCACAAATTCGTAGATAGGATTGCGGAGTTCTTTCAGATAGTCTTTCATATTTCACAAAAAGCGTGCAAAAGTACGTTTTTTTTATTATTTTTGCCGCTCACTTTAAAAACCAGTAACTATGGAAGAGAACGTACAAAACCCCGAGGTTCCCGTCCGCTATTCTGACGAAGAGTTGGAGGAATTCCGCCAAATTATACTGGCAAAGATTGCCGAAGCCAAAAAAAGTCTGGAATTTTATGTCGAAGCGACCGGAAATTCCAATGAAGAGCTCGACACGTCGCCGTCGTTCAAGTACCTGGAGGAGGGAAGCAACGTGTTGGCCAAGGAAGAGAACGCCCAGCAGGCCGCCCGTCTGGAGAAATTCATCAACAACCTGGAAGCCGCTTTGGGACGTATTGAGAACAAGACGTACGGCATCTGCCGCGTCACCGGCAAGCTGATTCCCAAGGAACGCCTTCGCTGCGTGCCTCACGCCACCCTCAGCGTGGAAGCCAAAAACCAACGTAAATAGAACTTCTGCAAGGTGGAAAAGAGCAAGAAATTAACCCTCACGGCCATCATCGTTATGGTTGTGTTGGTTGTCATTGACCAGATTATCAAGATTTTGGTCAGAACGAACATGACCCCCGGAGAAACCATTCCCGTCATCGGGCACTGGTTCCTTCTTCATTTTGTCGAAAACGAAGGGATTGCCTTCGGCGTGAGTTTTGGTCAGAATATCGGCAAACTGCTGCTGTCGCTCTTCCGCATCGGCGTGGTCGGGTTCCTGACCTACTATGTGTTCAAACTGATTAAATTGGGGAAGTTGCGCACGGGCACGGTTATCCTTTCGTCGATGGTGCTGGCCGGCGCGATCGGCAATATCGTTGACTCCCTGTTTTACGGCGTGATTTTCGGCTACGCGCCGTTTTTGTACGGAAGCGTGGTCGATATGTTCTACTTCCCGCTGTTCCTGCTGCCCGACTGGTTCCCGGTCTTCGGCGGCGAGTATTTCTTCCCTGCCATTTTCAACTTCGCCGACAGCTGTGTCACCGTGGGACTCATCGGCCTGCTGTTCTTCTTAAAGGATTTTTCGGATAAGAAGGAAGAGGCGGGGAGTTAGAAGTTAAGAGTTAAGAGTTAAGAGTTAAGAGTTAAGAGTTAAGAGTCAAGAGTCAAGAGTCAAGAGTCAAGAGTCAAGAGTCAAGAGTTAAGAGGAAAATGTATGTAGAGACGCACGGTTGTGCGTCTAATCGTCGGTATTGTAAGGTGGTACAATAGGTCACAACATTGTTCTTTAATGCTTTTTCTTTGAAAAAAGCAGAACAGCCTTGTTTTATAATAAGACGATACGAACTGTCGGGAAACATAGTGTAGTTAGCAATATTTGAAAGATCTGCTAGTACCTCATTTCTTGTATTAGCCTCCGTTCCTTCTGCAAATCCGATATGAAAGACATCCTCTACCTTGTCAAAATATATTTTATTTCCTTGTCTGTCATAGATGCTTTCTTTGTCCTGTGTTTGTCCGAAACAAGGGTGGAAAACGAACAAAAAGATAAAACCACAGACTATAAACAATATTTTTATTGCTGCTTTCATATTTTTCAATTTATTCGTTACTAACAAAAACTTCCACATCATCATTCCCATATACTGTGAATTTATAAAGTTTAAATTCATTGCAAGTTAATTTGTCCAAGTGTCGTATGCAATAATCATAAGGTGATAGTTGTCCATAGTAATCAATATGTTCAGGTGGCATCTCCCCATTTATATCTCCGATGCAAATACATCCTCCAAGATCTTCGGGGTAATACCGATATTTGTACCACCCATTAAAATACCAAGTGGAACTTGTATATGCTGCTAAGGAGGTCGGCTCTGAATAAAAAGTTGAATCATAGAATGTAACACGATAACCCACAGGATATTCCATTGTTGGCAAACAAATACTACTCGCAATAATCACGTTGAAATTTCTGTCAGAAAGAGTGAAGTTATCACAACTGTCAGTTTCAGTATAATGAATATTTAGGGATCCAATATTTGACATCCACTCACTAGTCACTTCCCCATCCAACTCCAAATCGTAATTTATACTCCATTGCCAAGTTCTCACTTCCCCTGTATATGTAATGTACGCGGTGATTAGCATCTTGTCCGTCATATTGAATAATCCCTCGCCCCCTTTGCTTGCTTTTTCAATCCTTTCCATTGTTTGGAAAGAGGTGGATGTCAGACGGATGTCGAAATCAGAGCCTTCACCCTCCGTACAGAGCACCTTGCACACTTCGCTGCCCTGCGGGCTTTCGGCCTGCACAAAGTAGAACCCGTTTTGGGGCAGCGTCAGCGATAACAGGTGCTCGCCAGACGAAAGTTGCAGCGTTTTCCGGCAACAAAGCCGTCCTTGCAAATCCATCACACTCACAGAAACTATTCCTGAATTCCGTAAGGTCAGCTTCACTTGGCTCGTTCCAGCACAGGGGTTTGGAAAGACTTGTGACAACTCTGTCTCCTGTGCCGAGACGTACTCCTCTATGCCTGTTGTACAATTGGTCAGCAACGTGTCGGGCCAATAGAGCATAAAAGTGTGGTAATGGTAGGGCCTCTCACAAGGGGGCTCACAAACCTTGATTTTCACGCTGTCCCACGGGATAAGCCGCCCATTCATATAGGTGTGGATCACGTTCACGGCACAACTGTCTGTTTGCGCCACCGCGATGTTCCCTCCCGCCACCAGCAGCGTCAGAAGGAGAAATGCTCGGAAAAAGGTTCGGGGTGTTTTCATAACTATTTGGGGGGTAAAGTGAAAAGTCTAAAGTTTAGAGTTAAGGAGTTAAGAAACTAAGAAGTGAAGGGGGGTACGGTTCTAATTTGGTAGAGCCGTCATAGTATGGCGGCTAATCGGCAGGTTCGTAAAAGGTGATAGGTGACAGGTAGGAGGTTTTCAATTTTCAGTTCTTTACGAACCGTGCTGTCTGCGCCCCCTCTTCCGTCACGGCGCGGAGCAGGTAGATGCCACGCGGCAAAGATACAACATTTACGGTTGCGGGCGACGGACAATTTCCAACTGTCATCATCGTTTTTCCCGTCAGGTCGTAGATGGTGATTTCGCGGACGGGGCTGTCGGATTCCACCGTGAGGGTGGTGTGCGCGGGGTTGGGGTGGAGGGTGAGATTGCCGGTTGTCGTAGAGACGGGGCGCGCCCCGTCTCTACGGGCGTTGCGTTCCCCGATTGCACCATCGGACAATTCCGGCAGAATCGGTTCGTCCTCATAACAGATGTGGTGGAAGAAACAGAGGATTTCCTTCGCCATGCGGGCGGCGCGGCCGTTGTCGTATTCCGCCACCCGTTGCAGGTCGGCGATTTCCGTGTCCGTCTGGCGGTACCAGTTGCCCGACACATTCTCCCGCAGCCGCTGGAGGGCGAGGTAGTTGCCGTATTCGTTCCGCGAGGCCTCGTCCGGGTTGAACCGTTCAGGGAGGGAGGACAGCACGGCGTTGGCCGCGGCGTAATCCCCCTCGTGGCTGTACACCTCCGCCAGCTGGTAGGCCGCCACAGGGATGTCGGTTTGTATGGTGTCCTGTAGAGGCGCGGTGCACCACGCCTCTACAATGGCGCGGTACCATTCCTTCAGCAGCGCCATATCCACCACGGTGTCGGACAGGATGGCGCGGATTTCGGTGCGGGCAAGGTCGCCCATCGCCGCCGACAGGTCCGACAGCCGCGATTGCAGGGTGGCGGTTTCCGCATCCTGCGGATTGTCGGGCATCATCGTGTCGGTTGGCTGTAGAGACGCGGTGCACCACGTCTCTGCCAGATCCGCATATTCTTCCGCCAGCGCACGGTATTGCGCCAGGGCTGTTCCGGTGCCCTTCGGGTTCACCTGCATGCCGCACAGGCTTGAGGCGCAGCCGTTGGCCGTAGCGGAACCCACTGGTGTCACCCCTGTGCTGGAATTGTTCGGAATATGATTTGTTCCATTGCTGTAATAATAGGTTATGTTGTTGGCGGCGGACAGCACAATGCTCTGGCTTGACCACAAGCCGGTGAACACGTTGTCAGCTCCTGCAGAAGCGGAACCTTGTGTCCCTCGGACGGTGCCACTGTTCACAGAAATGTCGGTCTTGCCACCAGCAAAACTATTGCATTCAAATTGAAGGCCGGGAATCCTTGTCCTTGAATTGAGGGCATTTGTCCCTGTGGCTGCGATTCCCCAATTGACGTTGCTGAAGCTGTTCTTGCGGATCACATTCTCCGACGTGCCGCTGTTTCCCACATAGATTCCGGTCACTTTGTAGGCATTGGTGTTGTACTGTCTGTGGAAAAAGTTTTCCTCCACCGTGTAGCCCGTGCTGTTTTCGAGTTCTATCCCGCAGTAGGAGAGCGTGTCCGACAGGTCGAAGTCGCAGAAGCTCACTCTTGCGTTGTCCGCTGCAGACAGCGTTGCACCCGCGTGGTTGTGGGCGAAGTCGCAGTTGTCGAGGGTGATGTCGTAGTTCCCGAAGGTGTTGGTGGCATTCACCGCTTTGTGGAACCCTTCGAAACTGCAGCGCGTCACCGTGTCGCTGCCCAACGGAAGGCACATACACGGGTCTTGGGGCAACACGCGCGGGCACACTCGCTGGGCAAAGAACCCCGCCTCCTCCGCAGTGATGGCACTGCCCCGTGTCAGCCCCACATGCTCAACCGTCTCGTTGCGGAAGGTGCAGCCGTTGAACTTCACGCCGCGGACTTTCCACATCGTCACATGGCTGCCGAAGGTAGCGTCGTTTTCAGCGAACAGGTTGTCGTCGTCCACCGTGAAGGTGCAACGGTCAAAGTGGCTGGCGTTGCTGGCGATGCCTCCGCTTGACTTGTGGTTCTCGTAGTCGAGGAACTCAACACTGCGGCGGTTGTTGCGGAACAGCGTGTTGGTGGCCTGAACGATGCCGCCCGTCTTGTACCACCAGGTGCTTTCTTCAAAGCCCCGTGTGGAGATGGCGTTGCGGGCGTTTTCGATGGTGGCATTGGTAAGGATGACGCTGCCCTGCCTTGTTGCCAGCTGCCGCAGGTCTCGGTTGCCTTCCACGAAGATGCCCTCCCACATCTCGCCATCGCACGCATTGGTGAGCGTGCCGCCGTTCACGATGAGCTTCCCGCCCGGACGCACGATGATGCGGGAACCAGAAACGCAAAGCAGAGTATCTGTAATGGTAAGAGTAGCCAATGAATCAATGGAAAGAGTATAGGCCAATTGTCTTTTGTCTCCCCAAATAATATTGGATGTCAATGTGCTATCTGACGAAATCGCCATAGAATAGTTTGTACCATAAGAAACAATGTATCCTAAATTGTCAATAGTCCTAATTATTTCCCCACCATGACAAATATGGGCAACTACAGTGTTTCCTGTTGCTGGATATACGGGTTTAACTAATACCTGAGTGGTTCCTTGACCTTCAATGATAATCATTTGGGGATTCACTTCCCAAACGATATTGAATTCAGGTGGCAAATTCCCAATTAAAGAATAAGTATAATTAGAACAGGTGTTCACTGTTGTTGCACCTTGGATGGCAAAGGAATGTCCAAACAACCTAGCTTCACAGACAGCCTTGTGTGCATCAACAAGACCGTATCCAACGTCATTGTTCCATGTGCCATCATTGTGACCATTGCTGATGACGAATTCGTAATGAGTGATCTTTTGGGCTGTACTATTGATAATAGAGTGTATTTGATTCTGTGTTAAAGAGGGATTAACGCTTAGCATTAGCGCAGCAACCCCCGAAACGTGAGGGCAAGCAGCGGATGTTCCATTAAATGTGATATATTTACTATATTCATCGTAGCCATACCCATTACCCTGTCTATCTGTAGCCCAAATATTAGTTGCAGGTGCAACCACACTCAAAGCACTGCCAAAGCAACTGCCATAGGAAGAACCATTCCAATGGTCACACATATATGCAGTAAGATGGTTCCCTGCTCTCCAGCCACATCGTTCAATACCTCCAACTGCAATAACCCCACTTTGATTTGCAGGATAGTTAACGAAAGTATTATTGTTCCCTGAAGAAAAAACAACAACGCATCCTTTGTTATTACGACCACTTGACAATGCTTTTGTTATAGCATTGTTTAATTTGTCATTTGATACAGTAATATCTTTTTCAGACCAAGAGTTACTAAGAATATCTGCACCAAGTTCTTTCCACGCCTTAGTAATACCTTTTGCAATGCGAGCGTAACTGAATGCTTTTAAATTTGTTCTTTTGAAGATTCTTATCGGGATTATTTGAGTGTTTTCTGCAACTCCGGCTATACCAATGGAATTGTGAGAGGCAGCTATTATACCAGCGCAACATTCACCATGTTTGCTCTTAGGGACTGGTGCACCGTGGTCCGTCCATCCTGGAGTACATCCTTGTAAGACCTTACTTTGCCCATTTGAGTCATACATATCTTCATGATTTTCAACACCATCGTCAATGACTGCCACCTTGATTGTAGGGAATGTGGAATTTCCAAAAAGGTCACTTAAAAAATCCCACGCTAATTCGGCATTAATGTCATATCCTGATTGTCCGCCTTCTTGGCCAATATTCAATAACCCCCATTGTCTTTCAAAATACGTATCGGAGGTGTTAAGTTCTATTTCGCCGTAAAAGTCAGGGGTAGAATATATTACCTTAGACGTATCATATAACGAATTAGCAAGGTTCAATAGTTGATTTTCGTCGTTGATGATCAGTCTGTATTCATAATCACCTTCATATACAACCTGCTCAACTGTGTATAAGGATAAAACATTTGATAAATCTGCTACAGCTTGAAGAGAATCCCTATATTTCACATACACTTCATTCCTTAACCAAAAATGACTACCACCAATTTGTTTGGCATAGCTGATAAAAGCAATGTCGTTATTATTTGGAGCAAGTTGTTGTAGCAAGGAATCGATATTTCGCAGCACAATAGATTTGCTACTTACAATAATGTTATCGTCTTCATTGTCATAGTATACCGCATATTCAGAAGAATCAGAATAAAAAGCAGATATAGCTTTTGCAATAGTGTCATAATGTTGCATATTTCTGACAAGGATATTAACAGATGTAGAATCCGTTGAAAAGAAATGCTGTTGACCCTCGGCATAATAAAAATTGCCTCCACTCTGTCCATAAATCAAATGAATAACCAAAATCAGACACGTGAAAAATATAAATTTTTTCATTGCTTTAATTTTATTTTATTGATTCAATACATTTCACTCTGTATGGGGCAAGAACAGCCTCATTACTGCTATCTCCTGCTGATACCCAATCCAACACAACTCCTTTGTTCAGCAATGAGGCTCGTACTTCTATTCCGTCAACCTGATATTTTGTGGGAATGTCGGATGGCTCTATTGTCCACCTACAGGTGTTGTACATAGTAATTGTATCTCCTTCAACGAAAATTACATGAGGTGTTGTATCAGTGACATCTATATATGCTTTTTCTTTAGAGATATAAAAAAGCATTCCTTCAACACAAAATGTTTTTTTTGTTATTTTACAGTTTTTCTGCTTAACGCAGTTTGTTAATACTAATTCTCCCGCCGCCAGCAACAGCGCGAGCAGAAGGGTTTGGAAAATGTTGGTTGTTTTCATGGTTGTTGAATTGTTGAACTGTTGAATTGACCTCCTACTTTATACTTCCTACCTTCTACTGGTTCTTCGTGCGGCGCAAATAGGTACTCTTTTGAGAAATAAAGTATGCTATTAGAGCATGAAAGTATCTCTCTTTTTATTCTTTGTGCATTGTGGTCGTCAACTTGAATGATATAATGATTATTCCCTGTCACAATGACTTGAGATGAATTAACCCGAACTAAACTGTCTATGATATACTGTTGTCTTTCAGAGAGGCCGGGCTGTAATTGTAAATGATATATTGAAGCGTTTTCTGTTAAAATTCTCACCTTATCATAAATGTAATAAGATTCGCTCTGTGCCTTGGAAATCAATGTGATTAGCAAAAATACGACAATAAAAACTATACTTTTTCTCATAATTGTACTGGCCTTTAATAAACTACAACTTTTTGACTATGATTTTGGAATCGAACAATATATATACCAGGAGAGGTTTCCAATTTGATTTTGGATGAATGTGCCTTCGTTCGATAAATCTCCTGACCCGTTATATTGTATATTTTTACCGATTGTCCATACGACACATTTTCTATATGGATTGACCCCAATGCTCCCCATGCACGTTCTGTCTCTAACTGAACATTTGGGATGCCCACTGACCCAGGCAACACTTCCAGATACTCCGTTACCATTTGCTCCGAACTGACCACTGTGTGAAGATCAGAATCAAAATAAGCATTCTCCGGACTGGAAAAATGACAACCGTCCAGTCGTAAATCTGCCAACCGATATATGCACATGTCAGCATTTATCCGTAGCGTAGCTGAATTAACGAATACGTTTCCTGCATATTCAGTACTTCGTTCTGAAAGAGCTATAGTCGTATCATTCCAATCGTATCCATGTCCTCTGAATCCGGCACCTGTATTCCATTCATTATAGGCATAACACTCTACTTCTGCATTGTTTTGGATAGAGAGTGTGGTAAGTGTGTCTTGAAAATTAACGCTACAACAATGAACGAAATTCAATGTCCTCAGTATCAATTTCCCAGAACCAGATATCACACAGTTTGAACGAAATAAATTAATTGGAAATATACCTGAAATAGTATTCTCACCTATAAGGTGTATCTCTAGTTGACATTCAGACAGAAACAATACATCCGTAATATGGTCGTCGTTGGGCCATGGGACATCTATTTGAGCGTTATCAAGGGTTAAAGTCCGTGTTTCTGCCGAGTAATAGATATGTCCGTCGATATAATTATTTGAAATTGTATCAGACGCCCATATTTGGTTATTACAAATTGATATTTGCGGGTAGCTGGATAGAATGACTACATAAAAGAAAAAAGTTATTGCAATTTTTTTCATAACTATTTGGGTTTTAAAGTTAAAAGTCTATAGTTTAGAGTTAAGAAGTGAAGAAACTAAGAAGTGAAGGAGTGAAGGTTCTCTTTTGGTAGTGCCGTCATAGTATGGCGGCTATCGGTGGGGTAGTAAAAGGTGATAGGTGACAGGTAGGAGGTTTACAATTTTCAGTTTGGGTTGCAGGAACGCGCCGCGTGCATTCGGTGCAGTTGGAGTTTCAGGCGGCAAAAGTAATGATTTTCTGCCTTATTGTTTTATGATTTTTTCCTGTAAAAATATTCCCGAGTTGTCGGTCACCTTAAGAATATAAACACTGCTTGGATAATCCTGCAAGTTGATTTCAAAATCATGAGAATTAAAAATATATGAATCAATCATTTGGCCTGTAATAGTATAGACAGACGCCTGTTTGTTTGTATTCTCCTTTTGTTCTAACAGCTCTATATAAATCACATCGCTTACGGGATTGGGGTAAATTCTAATTTCAGAATCAGTGTGCTCCTCCACAGCATCGCAATCTTCGTAGAAAGACAAATTTGTATAAACAGCACCCCAAATGCTATTCTGATAATCGGATAAAGTTCCACAAGGGATTGTGCACATTATGGGCCAAATCCGAGGAAATACATAATTATTACAATGTAATACAGGCGGTTCCTCACTAAGAACACGAATCTCTTTCACTCCGATAGAATCTCCATTATAGGCATTAAATGCATATCCTCCTATGTATTTTAAATCATTAGGGAGAACAATGGATTCCAATAATGGACAAAAAGAAAATGCATAATGGGATATAGTGTCAAGGTGTTCAGGGAAAATAACACTCCGTAATGAATCACAATGAAAAAAACAATGGCCTGGTATCATTCTGACATTTTGAGGTATCACCATCGTGTCAATAGTGCTGTAAGAAAAGCATTCCTCACCAAAACTTACTATATTGTCAGAGAGTATCAATGTCTCCAAATGAGGGCATCCGGCCAAACAACGCTTGCCAAGCGACAAGGGTTCTGGCCCATTTGTGAATTTCACATATTTTAATTGATTCCATTCCGTGAAATTATCAAAATTCGAGGATATGCTTCTAAATAAAGAGCCAACACATTTCAAACTGCTCGGGAAAATGAGCGTGTCCAAGTACTCGCATGTAATAGCCCTCTCTTCTATAACGACAAGACCTTCCGGCAAGGTGATTTTTTCAATAGGACATCCGCAAAAAGCCAGATACCGTAATGTATCAACGCCACTGGGTAAGTCAACCTCTGAAATATTAGTGTGAGCAAAAGCTAAAGCTCCAATATGCGATAAGGATTGGGGTAGGTGTATTTCACTAATTGGTGTGCGAAGAAATGCTTCATATTTTATCGATCGCAAATTTTCTGGCAACGAAATTTCTGTCAATGATGACAGATAAAAGGCAGCCGAATCAATGGTTTCAATGGTGGATGGCAAATTCACTACACTTATTCCTTTTTGGTTATAAAAAGCCTCAATGTCAATGGCTGTCACTGTGTATATCACATCGTCGTACGTAACGGTCGGAGGTATGTTGATGAGCGAATCATAGTCATAGACTGGATAAGCGAATCCTGGCTGCCCAATCTGCCATTCATAACTGGGCTGGGGTAACAGATGGTAAGTGGAGTCGTGGCAGCGGGTCACCGCCACGGTGTAAGGTTCTGTATAGGAAGTTATACGGTAATAGAGGGTGTCGCCATCGGCGTTCACCTGCCGAAAATCGTACGGCTCATACACAATATGCTGGCCACACATCGTTCCTCCCGTCACTATCAGCAGCGACAGAAGGAGAAAGGATTTGAGAAGGGTTTGGGTGGTTTTCATAATTATTTTGGATTTAAAAGTTTAAAGTCTAAAGTTTAGAGTTAAGGAGTTAAGAAACTAAGAAGTGAAGGTGTGAAGATGTGAAGGTTTTCTTTAGGTAGTTTTGTCGTAGTATGGCGGCTAATCGGAGGGTTCATAAAAGGTGATAGGTAACAAGTAGGAGGTCTGAAAGAGGGGGCGTGCGTTGGAAACCTTTTACTTTTTACCTATTACTTTCTACGTTATAGTTTCATCGTATAATCGCATCCTTGCATTTCAGTACTATTGGTTCTTATACACCTGCTGCTGGGTAAAATAGACACCGTTGAAAGTGAAGAGACGGGTGACGCTGTCGCGGATGGAGAACTGCGCCGGAATGTTGAGCCAGCGGGGGGCACCTGAATTGTCCAAACCCGTATACAACGACCGCGCCGGCATATTGAAGAACTCCTCGCTCGTCAGGTCGGTGCTGTCCTGCGTCGTCGCCGTGTAAAGACCACCGGAAACAGAAACAACATAGAGAGAAGCTACTTTCGCACACGTATTACCCCATCCCTGACAATCAACATGAAAACTGCCACTCGGAGTATGAATACATCCATTGGGACATTGCGAGGCTGTGTGGCCACAACTTGTATTGATACTATACAAAGATCCTGTCTTACGATTGTCAGGAATCAATTGGGCCGTGTGGTCGTAAAGATTTTCTCCCGCTTGCCTTTTTTCACAGGCAGTGAAAAGAAGAAATGTCATGCATAACGTCATCATGACAGGCAATGTCTTTGATAAAAAAATTGTTTTCATTTGTGATAAATTTTGAAATTAATAATGATTGTACAGTGTTTGAACAAAAACATGAATTTTGTCGCTGCAAAGTTAATTGCGTTTTGAATAATACCAAAAATTTTTTACAAAAGTTTACATTTATTTGAATAATAATGATTTGTGATTTCATCTTCCCCAATTTCGTCCCAAATCAATCCCAATTACGTCCCAAAAATTCAGGGGCTTTTTTTAATAGTGCCCTTTGGGGATGAAAAGAAACATACTCCTGCCTTTTTAATAAACATTTTCGTATTATTGCAACTGTTTTAGAACAGCATCGATGATGAACAAAAAAATAAATGCCAAAACCGTTGTGGAGATTATTGCCCATGTGTTCTTTTGGATAATTGTTTTAGGAAGGTTTCTCCATACCGCCCTCCTGCGACCTAAAATGAGCATTACTTACGTATTAATCTGTTACCTGCTTATCATAGGGATTGTTTATACCAATATTTTTGTCCTGATTCCCAAATTATGGCTAAAGAACAAAAAATTATTATATTGCATGATATGCGTGGCGCTTGCACTTGTAACAGCTTGCATTGAGGAACTTTTTTGTATCGACCATATCCGCAACTGCGTGCTTCCGTATGGAACCACCTCAAACTACTATTGGTACGTGTATGATACCTATGTTTCCGTTACATTGCGCAACGGGTGTTTTCTAATGTTTTCTACCTTATATAAATTATACTTGTTAAGCGCAAAAGCGGTGCAAAAAGGAGAAAAATATATATCCAGTCTTACAGGCAAAATTGTTTTTCTCGGCTCCAATACGAGCCATGAGATTTCACTGGATGAAATTTCCTTTTTTGAAATCAGAAAAAGAGAAGTTACTATCTTTGCTGATTCCGATACCTATATTCAGGAAAGGACTTTTTCTGAAATTGAAAAATTACTGCCTCCTAAATCCTATCTGCGCATCAACCGACGATGCGTCATAATGTACAGCCATATTGTAAACTATACCACACGCAACGTTTATATGACTCTTAACGGTGAAAAAAGATGCCTGCCTTACAGCAGTAGCCCTACATACGAGGTTCTGCAAAACTTACAAAAGTGGAACCCTTCTGTGTTTCAAAATACAAAATAAATTGCCCTCGCATCCCCGCATCCTCACCCTTTCACCTCGGCGGCGAACTGCCGGGCACGGTCGGCACCCTCGCCGGTGTTCACCAGTACGGTCTGCCCGTTCTGGATCTTGCCCTCCTTCAACGCCTCGTAGAAACCGGCCAAACATACGGCGGCGGCGGGGCCGAGCAACACGTTCCGCTCCTTGTACGCAATACGCGCAATGTTCACCAAATCAGCTTCTTTTACACGCAGAAAGCCGCCGCCGCTCTTCCGCACGATCGGAGCCACAATCGGGAACATACCCGGCGTGCCCGTCGAAAGAATCGACACCATCGTCTGCGGGTTCGGAATGGAGGGGAAGTTTTTCTCGTAGCCTTCCGGAAAACCGGCCTTTACCGCATTCTCCCAGCCCTGCACCATCGGGTCGCACGTATCCTGCTGCACCAGAAGCAGTTTCGGCAGTTTCACTTCGGGATACACGTCCTGTATCTCCCGCACCCCCTTGTCCACGGCAATCGGGCCCGTACCGCCACTCACCGCCTGCACATACACGTCGGGCATCCGTCCCATCTGGCGCATGAACTCGAACACCATCGTTTTCTTCGCCTCCACCCGCAGCGGGTCGATGTTGCCGCCGGAAATCAAGACGTGGTTATTCTTGTGGTAATCAGCGGCTTCCTTCTTGGCCGCCCCATAGTCTCCTTCCGAAATCACGAGGTTCTGGCCGTAGGAACGGATCTCCTTCACCGTGTCCTCGCACACGCAGTTCGGCACGAACACACTCAGCCGGATGCCCGCCTTCGCCAAGTACTTGCTGAAGGCCGTGGCCGTGTTGCCCGTAGAGGCCACACAGTACTCCTTAATGCCGTTCTCCTTCATCACGGATGCCGCCAACGCCGCCGCCACATCCTTGAAGGTGTTGGTGCCGCCGTTGAGGTCGTTGCGGTACACCATCACCTTGCAGTCGATGCCGTACTGCTCCTTGGCGAACTTCTCCAGATAATCCCACTCCTCCATCGGAATAGCCCCCTCGTTACAGGTAATCTCGTTGGCCTTGTCCTCCAACGGAAGGTAGTCGAAATAGTGCCAGAAATTGGCAGCATCTTCTTTGTACAACTCCTTCAATTTGGAATAGTCAGCGTTGTAACTGACTTCCACATAATTGCTTCCACATTCGGGACAAACCTGATCGGCGGCAAACCACTCCTTGAACGACGGAATGACGTGGCCGCATTTTTTGCAAACTAAACGGTATTTCATAATATGGGTGTTTTTGATTATTTCATTCTATTTTCTTTTGTCCTTACGGGGCGAGGTTGGTATTGTGTTCTACTACCCCGGCCTACGGCCACCCCTTCTGCTGTATTCTACTACCCCGCCCTTCGGGCACCCCTTCTTCAAAGAAGGGGAACTGTCCCCTGTCCCCTGTCCCCTGTCCCCTGTCCCCTGTACCCTATCCCCTGTACCCTGTACCCTACACCGAAACGTCGGCTTTGATGTGCGGGTGCGGGTCGTACCCTTCAAGGGTGAAATCCTCGTATTGGAAATCAAACAACGATTTCACGGCGGGGTTCAGCTTCATCACGGGCAGCTTCCGGGGCTCGCGGGTGAGTTGCAACCGTGCCTGTTCCAGATGGTTGGAATAGAGGTGGGCGTCGCCGAGGGTATGGATGAAACTGCCGGGCTTGAGGCCGGTCACCTGCGCCATCATCAGGGTGAGGAGGGCGTAGGAAGCGATGTTGAACGGTACGCCGAGGAACACGTCGGCACTGCGCTGGTACAGCTGGCACGACAACTCGCCGTTGCAAACGTAGAACTGGAACATCACATGGCAGGGGGGCAGTGCCATTTTCTCAATTTCGCCCACATTCCACGCACTCACAATCAGCCGGCGCGAGTCGGGATTTTTCTGTATATCATTGAGTACCTGCGAGATTTGGTCAACGGTGCGGTGGTCGGCACAGGCCCACGAACGCCACTGCTTGCCGTAAATGGGACCGAGGTCGCCGTTCGGGTCGGCCCACTCGTCCCAAATCGTCACCTTGTGGTCGTGCAGATAGGCGACATTAGTGTTGCCCTGCAGGAACCACAGCAGTTCGTAAATGATGGAACGGAGGTGCAACTTTTTGGTTGTCAGCAGGGGGAAGCCCTCCTGCAGATTGAACCGCATCTGATACCCGAAAATGCTGACCGTGCCGGTGCCGGTGCGGTCGGATTTTTCATGTCCCTCATTCAGAATGGTTTGCAATAGGTCAAGGTACTGTTTCATAATGGTTTCTTTTTGGTATAGAGGCGCATCTCGTCAATGAACTGCGCCACTTTCGGATGCATAAAGTAGTGCATGGTTTTCCCTTCGGCGATGCCGTTCCGGATCATCGTGGCGGAAATCCCGATATAGGGGGCGTCCACGAACTTCACATGCGGATGGTTTTTGTACTTTCCGCCGTCGGAACCAATTCTGGGATAGGCATATATGGAGAAGTTCTCCAAAATGAACTCGTAGTTTTTCCACTTCTCAATCGTCTCCAGGTTGTCCTCCCCCATAATCAGCACGAACTCCTTGTCGGGGTATTTTTCCTGCAGATGCACCAGCGTGTGGCAGGTGTAGGAGGGGAGCGAGAGATGGAACTCGATGTCGCAGGAACGGAAGCGGGCGTCGTCCTCCACCGCAAGGTTGACCATATACAACCGCTGGTGCTCGCTCAACAGCGACTCTTTCTTTTTCATGGGACTGTTCGGCGACACCACAAACCACACTTCCTTCAAATCGGTGTTTTCCACAAAATATTCAGCCATAATAAGATGGCCAATATGGATAGGATTGAATGAACCGAAGAAAAGACCTATTTTTGGCATAGGAAGTCGCGGATTAAACGGGTGGCTTCGTTGCGGGCGTCCTCCAACTGGTCGTTGATCAGAATCACGTCAAACTGGGGTGCGAACGACATTTCATATTCCGCTTTGTCCAAGCGTTTCTTCAATGATTCGGGCGTTTCGGTGCCGCGGCCAATCAACCGCTCCTTCAGGGTTTCCAACGTGGGCGGTTGTACGAAAATAGCAAGGGCTTCGTCCTTGTAGTATTTCTTAATGTTCAGTCCGCCAAGTACATCCACATCGAACAGTACCACTTTGCCTTCGCCGCAGAGGCGGTCCACTTCCGATTTCAAGGAACCATAGTATTGTCCCTTGTACACCTCCTGCCATTCCAGAAAGGCTTCATTCTCAATGCGTTTCTGAAATTCGGGGACGGAAATGAAATAGTAGTCGCGGCCATCCACCTCCATCTCGCGTTTGGCGCGGGTGGTGGCGGAAATGGAAAAGGAGAGCTGGGGATTCTGCTCCAAAAGGTAGCGGACAATGGAGGTTTTGCCGGCTCCGGAAGGTGCGGAAAAAACAATGACCTTTCTTTCCATAATCTTTTATTTTTTAAGAACTTACCAATACATAAAACCTATTCTCAACCCGATGAAATGGTAAAATTTCTTATCGGTACGGTTGGTGGTAATGGAAGAATAGTCATACAAATCGCCGGGATTGACGACCGAATACTGGAGAGTGGTGTGCTGCACTTTGTAATCGGCAGCAATAAACAGGTGCAACTTCTCCTTAATCTGAACTTTAGCGCCAATGCCCGTATTAAGGTGCAGCCCCGGCTTCGCGCCATGGATGACATGGGTCATCTTTTCGGGCTTCGAAGAAACATACCATTTGAAAGCGTAACCGGCATTCATATACCAGAGCGGAGTGGCCACACGATCCATAAATTCAACCGTCAGGTTGGCCGCGACCGGAATGAAAGCGGTGTGTTTCCACACGTCCAAACCCAGCTCAACTCCCAAAGAAACATACGGATTAAACTGATAACCAATCATTTGGTTTACACTAAACATCGGGATCTTATTCTGCATCTTGCTGTTTCCGTAATGCAGAGTCCCTACGCCGGAATTAAAGCCGCCGGTGGTCATATAGACAAAATGGGAACGATAGTGCTTCGTGTTCTGCATGTTTTGGCCAAAAAGAGCCGTAGAAGTCAAAACCAGACAAACAAACGCCAAAATTCCTGCAATCTTTTTCATATCTTATTGTTCTATAAGTTCTTTCGCGGCTTGGAGTGCAGCTTCGCCGCACGCATCACCGCTCATCATTTTTGCAATTTCCTCAATCCGCCCCGCCGGTTCCAATTTCCGAACCTGCGTGTGGCTCTTCTCCCCTACCACCTGCTTAAACACCTGATAGTGAGTTGTTCCCTTGGCCGCAATCTGCGGAAGATGGGTAATCACCAGCAGCTGGCGGGCGCTCGCCATCTCCTTCATCAGCTTCGCCACCTTGCCGGCCATCTCGCCCGAAATGCCCGTGTCAATCTCGTCAAAGACCACCGTCGGCAGAACGGAGCGGTCGGAAATCACCGACTTCACCGCCAGCATCAGGCGCGACATCTCGCCGCCCGACACCACCTTTTCCAATTCCGCCATCGCCACTCCCCTATTGGCCGAAAACAGGTACTGCACACTGTCTATACCGTTTTTTTGCAAAGTATTACTTTGCAAAATTTTGATAACAAATTGAGCATCAGGCATTCCCAACTGATGGGCTTTTTCCAAAATTTTATCCTGTAACGTCTGAAGAACCGACACACGTTTTTCGGAAAGAGCCGCCGCACGTTCCATAGCTTCGGCCTTCAGCTGCTCGCACCGGCCTTTCAACTGCGCAATGGCTTGTTCGTCATCGGAAAAATCCGACAACTCTTTCTGTATCGCATCCCGTTTTTCAATCAACGCCTCAATAGAGGAGACATGGTGTTTCTGTTGCAGACTGTTCAGCAAATCAAGACGTTGCCGTTTGCTTTCCAGCAATTCCGGGTCATACTCCACCTTGTCGTTCAGCGACACAATCTCATTGGATAGATCCTTCAGTTCAATAAAAGAACTCTCCAACCGTTCATTAATAGTCTTAATATCAGAATGGTAGGAAGATATTTGCGAGGAAAGGGAACGCACATCGTGCAGCTGGTTCAGCACGCTCGCTTCGCTTTCGGAAAGAAGCTGCGAAATCTGGAAGCAATGCTCCTTAATGGTTTCCGCATGGGAAAGAAAGTCGATTTCCTGCTCCAACTGCTCCTGTTCGTCCGCCTGCAAGTTTGCTTTGGAAAGCTCGTCGTAAACAAATTGCAGAAAGTCCCTCTTCTCCAGCCGGTTCTGCTGTTTTTCCCGTAACTGGGCCAATTCCGTTTCATTCTGTTTAAACTCCTTAAAAACAGAACGATACACAAGAACTTCCGGACGAATTTGGGCGAACTCGTCAATCACCTCCATCCGGAAATCTTCATTCTGGAACAGCAGGTTCTGGTGCTGCGAATGGATATCGATCAGGCGCGAGGCGAGCTCCTTCAAAACCGTGAGGTTCACCGGCGTGTCGTTGATGAACGCCCGCGACTTCCCACTTTCGGTAATCTCCCGACGGATGATAGTATTATCTTGATAATCAAGGTCGTTTTGTTCAAAAAAAGCGGCAAGGTCCAGACCCGCCACATCGAAAACCGCCTCCACCGAACACTTTTTCGTATTGTCGAAAAGCACGTTCAAATCGGCGCGATTGCCCAGAATCAGCGACAACGCACCCATTAGGATGGACTTTCCGGCGCCCGTTTCACCTGTAATTACCGTCAGCCCCTTGTCAAACTGGATTTGCAAAGAACGGATAAGTGCGTAATTCTCAATGTGAAGCGAGCGGAGCATACACGTTAGTTCGTCTTGTTGATGGCATCGTATTTGGAGCCGTTCGAGGGATCAAGTTGTTTCATCAGGCGGACGACTTCGGTTTTTTCCGACGGAGTGGCTTCTTTGAAGATGTTCACGATTTCATCTGCCTTTGCCTGAACCATGATTTGGACAATGTAAATGTTTGATTTCTGGGAATTTACTTTCTGCAAATCGCGGATGGCCTCCAAAACGGAAGCACGTCCCACATCCGTTGATTCCTGCATCATATCCAAACCCAAACGGTGATATTTATACAAAAAGTCATGGATTTTTCCGTAGGTGGGGTTCGTCAGGTTTTCAATCATCCAGTAACGGTTGCGCTGACCCGTTTCGTACGACTTCCAACCCGGTTCGGTCGCATTCTGGCAGGCGTTCACAACGGCCTGAGCCTTATCATAATAGGGCGAACCGCCGTTCAGGGAGAAGGTGTCGAAATCAAGCGCAAGGAACACATTCAGATAGTAGGCAATCAACGAGGTGAGCTGCGAAAGATTGCTGTTTTCCGCATATTCAAGCGGAGTGCCCTCCTCGTATTCAAACTTCACGTTCTTGTCCTGAAAGTTGAGCACCGGCGACTTGTAGTTCGTGCCGTATATCGGCCGCTGCAGCTGGATGGTCAATGTCGCTTCGTAGGTGTCGCCGGCCATCGAGGTAACATTGATCATGATGGCGCACTCAATACGTTCGTTGGTCTTGAACGTGTATTGGCACCATTTGCGATCATTGATGAATTTATGCAAATCCTGCTGCAACGTGTTGAATCTGTTACGGTTAGAACCGGCAATCTGGGTGGCGTTCACCGACATCTGGCACTGAAAATCCTGCGCCATTATCCCAAACGAGAGGACGATCAGAAACAAGAAAAGGCTAATTTTTTTCATAATCATCATCTATAAGGATTTTTTATTGTTCATATAATCAATAACATACGTCACAATATCTTCCGCCACTTGTGTTTTGTCTTTCAAATCGCCCTCCACTTTGTTCCCGTTCCGGTCCAGAATGGTGACGCGGTTGGTCGAACACTGGAAACCGGCGCCTTCATTCCGCAGCGAATTTAAAACGATGAGGTCGGCATTTTTATTTTTCAGTTTGGCCAGCGCATTGGCTTCCTCGTGTTCCGTTTCAAGGGCAAAACCAACAATACATTGATTTTCAGTTTTTTGCCTTCCCAATGTAGCTAAAATGTCCGTCGTTTTTTTCAGATTCAGCACCAGGCTTGCGTCATTCTTCTTGATCTTTTCCGGAGCGACGGTTTCGGGTGTATAGTCAGCCACGGCCGCAGACATGATGATGATGTCGGCGGTGGGCGCCACACGTTGGCACGCCTCCAGCATTTGGGCAGCCGTCTTAACGTCAACACGCTCAATCAAAGGATTTTGCGACTTCAGGTGGGTTGGACCTGTCACCAAAGTGACCTGCGCGCCGCGGCGGGCAAGCGTTTCGGCCAAGGCAAAGCCCATCAAGCCGGAAGAGTGGTTTCCGATGAAACGGACCGGATCGATCGGCTCGTAGGTCGGACCAGCGGTAACGAGTGCGCGTTTCCCGTTCAATGTCAGGTTTTTGGCGAAAAATTCCTGGACGGTGGAGAAAATCTCTTCGGGCTCTTTCATCCTCCCCTCCCCTGTCGTGCCGCAAGCGAGGAAACCGGCGTCGGGTCCGATGAGGAGCACGCCGCGTTTCTGCAAGGTCTGGAGATTTTCCTGCACGGCGGGATGGGCCAGCATATTCTTGTTCATGGCGGGGGCCATGAAAACGGGGCAGGCGCAAGCCAGCAGCATTGTCGAAAGCGCGTCGTCGGCAATCCCGTTGGCGTACTTCCCGATGAGGTTGGCCGTGGCGGGGGCCACCACGACGGCATCGGCCCATTCTGCCAGTGAAATATGCTCTACATCAACCTTTTCCGTCGTGGCGAAAAGGTCTGTATAGACACTGTTCTGCGACAAAGTCTGCAGGGTGAGCGGAGTGACGAATTCCAAAGCGTGGGGCGTGGCCACGACCCTCACTTCGGCGCCCGCCTTCTTGAATAAACGAATGAGAGATAGTGACTTATACGCCGCTATCCCTCCCGTAATTCCAATGACTATGTGCAAATCCTTACACATTTTGCGCCTCTGCGTCAGGAGATTCCTTGAAATAAATCTTCTTCTCCAAGAACTCCTCAATGGCCATGGAAGCCGGCTTGGGGAGTCTTTCGTATGACTTCGCCAGCTCAATCATATCGCGGTTTTCGTAAACCTCGTCGAGGGTGTCCTGTGCCGGCGTAAACTCCTGCATCTCCTCCTGCATCTGCTCCTTGATTTCAAGGGAAATCTGGTTGGCTCTCTTTGACATGATGACCACGGACTCGTAAATGTTGTCGGTGTCTTTGTCAAAATCACGGACGTTTCTTGTGATTGCCATCGTCTCTGCGTTGCTTTTTTTGAAATCAGTCTTCATTATTTCTTCTTTTTGATGTTTTGGAATCTATTTTATGGTTGATTTTCTGGATTTTCACTGAAGCATCATCTGCGACTTTTTTTGCCTCGCCCAAATGAAGCGAGTAGGGATAACTTGCTTTCATGCTGTTATATGCGTCCACACAAGCGGTATAACGTTCCAACTTCTTGCTTTCCACACTTTTGGAAGCAAAATCGTAGTTGTTCTTGACTAAAATCAAGTAGGCGTCATCCGCATAGGTCGAGTAGGAAAATTCTTTCAGGAAATTTTTGGCCGCAATCTGCGCAGCCTTGTAATTCTCTGTGTTGTAGTACAGTTTCAGGATCTCAAACGATTTCAGCGCCAGCTTCTCCCGCATGCGGTCCAACAGTGCATTGCACTCCGCCATATAGGGACTGTTGGGGTAATTGCGGATGAAAAGGTTGATCTCTTCAATCGCATAGTAGGTTTCTGTCTGATCCAGGCTGTATTCGGGAGAAAGTTTTGAAATTGCCCTAATTGCATTATAATGAGCTTCTTCCGCTCGCGGACTGGAGGAATAGCGGTTCGCATACTCCTTGTAATGGAAAGCCGCCATCTCATAGTCGCGGTTCTGGTAATAGCAGTCCGCAAACAGGAAAAGAATCGTGTCGGCGTAAGGCGTGCCCATTGAAAGCGGGTAAAGCTCCTCGAAAAGTTTAGCGGCACTGATGTACAGCTGCCGGTTGTAGTAATCCTGCGCCTTGTGAAGGTTCTCTTCAAACGTTTCAAAGGTCACTTTTTTGCCACCCTTTCCGGCCGCAGGTTTTTCACCTTTCGGTTTTTTTCTGGAAATATCTAATACAGAAGCATTCGCATCCGTTTGACACGCTTTGGAAGACTCAAGGGATGCGGCACACTGCTCGGGTGCCTGATTTTCGGAAACAAGCACAGCACATTCCGTCGTTTTCAACATGAAAACAACAGATAAAATGCTAATTACCAGTATTTTACAATACAACTGCATAAACTTTTTCAACTTGCAAAGATACTCTTTTTTTTTATATGTCAGTCTTTAATGTCAAATAACCGTTTTCGCGCAGGGAATGGACGGGAATATGGTGCGCCGCACAGGAATCACACCACCGTTTTTCGTAATAGCCAGAAACGCCATTCCCGATGATAACATGTTTTATATCAAATGTTTTCAAAATTTTTTGAAAGGGAATCTTGCTATTGTCCTCCACAAACAGGTAATCAACGGGCAGGGGTGGCGAATGGGGATGGAAATGAGTACGCTTGGAAAGAAAGTAGAAGGTTTTATCATTAAAAATGAGAAAGTTATGATGCATTGCAAAATATCCTTCCGAAATAGTGCTGTCCAAACTTACCATTTGGCTCTGGATTCCCAAGCGACATTCGTGGTTTTTCACGTTGAAGTCATACCAATCGGTGGAGGCGAGCGCGGCCGAATCCAAAAGCAGCATGCCGCATCTCCCTTGATTGACGCCGACCACGGTTTTCCTGTCAATGGAATAAAAGGTGATTTCCGCCTGATCCTGCCGGTTTAAAAGGCGAAGGGTAAACGTAAACAAAAGGATTATAGTCAATGACAAAGAACAGAATTTCAACAATTTAATCTTTTTAACAAGATAAATGAAAAAGAAGACAATGATGCCATAAATCAGCAGAGTTTGCGGAAAAGTGAAATAGATCTGGTCAGTAACAGAACAGGGCAGTCCCCGGATAAAGCCAATGATGCCGTTCATCAGTTGGATCTCCTTGGTGAGGAGCCAGCCGACCGCTCCGGCGACCGTCGGCCACCACGACAGGACGAGGAGTGTCACCCCGGTGACGATCACGACAAAGGAGAGCGACATCACCGAAAGATTGGAGAGGAGAAAATAGTTCGGGAACTGTCCGAAATAGTGGACAGAGAGCGGGAAGGTGGCCAGCTGCGCCGCCACGGAAACACAAATGAGTTCCCAAAAGTAGTTTCCCACGCGGGTTTTCGCAACATACAGCGCGGACAGACGGGGTTGGAAGACGACGATCCCGAAAACGGCGAGATAGCTCATCTGAAATCCTATCTCAAAGATTAACAATGGGTTAATCAAAAGAAGGAGAAACATTGAGGCGAAGAGGCTGTGGAAGATATCGACATTTCGACGCAGCAGTCCGCCGAAGGTCACGAACGTGAACATGGTGGCGGAACGCTGCACCGACGGGGCGAGGCCGGTGACGGCGGCATAGAACCACACGGCCAAAATCAGCAAAAGCGATTTCAGGAATCGAAGCCGGCGGGAGTAGTCCAAAGGTTTAAGCAAAAAATTGAGTATCATATAGATAATGCCAACATGCATCCCTGAAACACAGAGGATATGGCTGACACCGGCAGCCGCATAGTTCGCCTTCAGGTCGGGATCCATTGTGTCATCGTTCCCAAGCAGGATGGCGGTAATAACCGAATACTCCGGTCCGGACAGTCCGTTGGCGGCAAAGAAGCTGGAAAACCGCGACTGCACGGAGGAGGCGAATGAAGAAAGGGTATGCGGACTCCGGTGTTCCAATAGGATCCACGAATGGGAGCCGAGATACCCGGTGAGAACGACCCCGTGCCGGGAAAGGTAGGCTTTGTAATCAAAGGCATCGGGGTTCTTCGGAGCCGCCGGGGGACGAAGGTCTGCATCAATCAGCAATAAATCTCCACGCGAAAGGGACAAGGAAGCGGAATCCCTCTTTAAATAAAGCATGACTTTGGGTGCAATACTGCCATCGGCCGAATTTTTAATTTTTGCAATTATACGGACACTTTTTCCTTTTTTGCAAGGATTTTCCAAAATCTGCACTACCTGTTTTCCGGAAAAACAGACTTGTTCCTGACAAAGAAAAAAGGAAGCGGAAAAATTTTTTATGTTTGTCATTGCAAACCCTGAAAGTAAAAATAGAACAAAAAACACAAATTTACCAATGCCTTGCAAAGAATGAAAAAATTTGCAAAGAGTGCTCCATACGACTAGGACAAAAGTAGAGGATAAAATCAATACAATCAATAAATTGAATGAATAAAAAGGAAAATATTTGGCCAATAAAATACCAGAAATATAGGGGACGAGACCCCTGAGAAGGGGATACTTTGCGAAATTCATAACCTTAATTCTATTTTATCAAAGTTACATATAATTTTAAAAACAACAAAGAAAGCAGAAAATTAAAAATTGGTCCTATCTTTCTGATAAAATGCTACTTTTTACAAAAAAAAGGAAATAATTGACACTTTTGCTGCAAACAATCGTTTTTTTGCTGTTTTCACGTGAAAAAATTAGTTTTCGTCATATTTTTTCATAGAGGGCATTTTGGTATGCAAACAAGGACTACTTTTGTTAACATCATTATTAATATTAAACCATTTAACTATGAAAGCTATATCCTGTGTAACATTTATGATGGACAACTCCATCGAAGAAAAACTGATTCAGCGTATCCATGCATTTGACTCCATCGAAATAACCGAAATCATCAAAACTAGCGCACGACTGATAGAAAAACTAAACAGGACTCAAACCGACCTTCTCTTTATCAACCTTGACAACAAAGAAACAAAATTCGCCGAAATCATCAAATTGGTTCAAAGACCACCCTTCATCATCGGTATAACCGACAAAAAGAACAACCTACAGTCATTCCTGGATTTAGGCGTATTCGACTTCATCGGAAGCAGCGTTGAAATGGAAGATATCTGCCGAAAAATCAGTAAGATATTATACATTTACAATTGCATGTCGCCCAAAAAAGAACCACAAGTAAATGAAGCCCTTCCTGTATATTATGCCTCCAAAAGCCGTCCCAAAATGAAAGGACACACGTTCGTCCGATATAAGAAAATGAACATCAAGGTGACATTCGACGACATCCTGTTTATTCGGAACACAGGGAACTGCCTGCGGATTGAAAGCACAAACAACAAAGTATGCTACCACGACTCAACACTGAAACAATTTCTTGCCATCCTGCCCGCTGAAAACTTCATACGCATCAACAAATCCATTGTCGTCAACTACAACCGAATCGACAAGTATGAAAAAAACACCATCTACATCAAAAACCAAACTTTTAAAGTTTCCCGCATCTTTGCGGCACGACTCAAAGATATGCTGAAACGGCTTGGATGATTTAAGTATCTATAATACAATGTTTTAAACAAAACGGTCGATAATTTGATACTTCTAAAAAAAATGAAGCCAAACTATCAATGACTGATTTCACTCTAAAAAATCGGCCGTTTTTTCAATGCTATCTGATTTTCAAAGAAATACTAACGGTGGGAAAGGAAAACCATCAAACCGGCGATGTCAGACGGGCTAACCCCACTTATCCGGGAGGCCTGCCCCAAATTCAAAGGCCTTACACGAGACAGCTTCTCACGTGCCTCCTTTGACAGAAAATTCAAATCATCATATTCCATCTCCACCGGAATTTTCACATTTTCCAAATTCACCATCCGCTTTGCCAACTCCCGCTCCTTCTCTATATAGGAAGCATATTTGATATCCGAGTCGGCCTGGACAACGATTTCCGGCGTGGCCCCCAACCTATTTAAATCCTCCATCAGGTTCGGTATAACCCGTATCAAATCAGCAAGTTGTACATTTGGACGACGGAGCAAAACCTCATATTTCACCTTTTGCTGTATCGGTGGAGTGGACACCGATTCCAAATAAGGATTGACCTCAACCGGCGAAGCTGCATTAACCTTCAAATAATCAACGATTTCTGATTGTATCCGGTACTTTTCAAGCATCGCTTGATACTGCATGTCGTTTACAAGACTTAGTCGATGGCCAATGGGCATAAGACGGTGATCGGCATTATCCTGACGAAGAAGGGTCCGATACTCCGCACGGGAAGTGAACATTCTATAAGGATCTTGTACGCCCTTGGTAATCAAATCGTCGATAAGAACACCTATGTAGGCTTCGCTGCGACTGAGCACCAGAGGGGAATCGCCCCGCAACGAAAGCACGGCATTTATACCCGCCATCAGCCCCTGACACGCAGCCTCCTCATAGCCGGTTGTGCCATTTACTTGTCCGGCAAGATACAGGTTTCCAATCACTTTTGATTCCAGCGTAAAATGAAGCTGCATCGGATCAAAATAATCGTATTCAATGGCATAGCCAGGCTTCAAAACCACTGCATTTTCCAAACCGGGAAGATGGTGAAGAGCTTCTATCTGAATTTCTTCCGGAAGGGAGGAGGAAAAACCGTTCAAATAATATTCATAGGTGCTTCTTCCTTCCGGTTCCAAAAACAACTGGTGGCGGTTTCGGTCGGCAAAGCGCTCGATCTTATCCTCAATGGACGGACAATAGCGCGGACCCACCCCCTGAATACGGCCCTGGAACATCGGTGATTTGGCGAAACCTTTTCTGAGAATGGAATGAACCGCCTCATCCGTGTAGGTGATATAGCACGGCAACTGGTTTTGTAGTCGCGTACGGGTGGAGAAAGAAAAAGCGCCAGGCTCCTCATCTCCGGGTTGCTCCTCCATTTTGGAAAAATCCACCGAACGACCGTCAATGCGGACCGGTGTGCCGGTTTTCAGCTTTTTCGTCAAAATGCCGGCGGCGGAAAGTTGGTCGGAAAGATGGAAAGAGGCCATTTCACCGAGCCGGCCTCCAGCGAAATTCACCTCGCCGATGTGGATACGTCCGTTCAGAAACGTGCCGGCCGTAACAATCACTTTACGGGCCATGAGACGTTTTCCCGCCACCGTGACCACTCCCGTCACCACACTATCGTCAATAATCAAACTGTCCACCACATCCTGTCGGAGCTCAAGGTTGGTCTGGTTTTCCAAAACCGACTTCCAATAAAGCGAGAACGCCTGTTTATCACACTGCGCTCGCGGGCTCCACATGGCCGGTCCTTTGGAACGGTTGAGCATCCTGAACTGTATCATCGTATGGTCGGTGACCACACCCGTCATGCCGCCAAGCGCGTCGATTTCACGGACAATCTGCCCCTTTGCAATTCCACCGATGGCAGGATTGCACGACATCTGCGCCACCAAATAAAGGTTCATTGTGACAAGCAGCGTCTGGGCGCCCATCCGCGCTGCAGCCACCGCAGCTTCACATCCCGCGTGGCCCGCTCCGATCACCAAAACATCGTAAACTTTATCGCCCATCAGTTTTCACGTGAAAAAATCAATGTATCGTCGAAAAAAGTTGGATGGCAAAATCCTCCTTGCCACGCATCACCACCGCATCCTCATCACTCTTGTCCTTATATCCGCACAAATGGAGCAACCCATGGGAGAGGACACGCAAAAGTTCCTGCTCAAAAGAGACAGAAAATAGTTTAGAATTTTCTCTAACTCTCTCAATACTAATGAATATATCACCATTCAAAAGCTTTCCCTCAACATAATCAAAAGTGATGATGTCCGTCAGCGTGTCGTGATTCAAATACGCCAAATTGATCTTCAAAAGATAATCGTCATCACAAAAAATATAGTTGACCTCCCCTATCTTGAAACCCTCATGGGCAGCCAACGCCGCAAGCCAACGCTTGTGCAGGAGTTTTCGGGTAAGCTGGAAATCCGTCTCGGAATGAAAAAGAATCATTGCATCAAATTTGAGGCGCAAAATTAAAGAAAATAATTAGAAGGAGATTGAAAAAAGTTGCGTAATTTTGCCGCCTGTTTCAGGCCTTGTAGTTCAATGGATAGAACGGAAGTTTCCTAAACTTTAAATTCGGGTTCGATTCCCGGCGGGGCTACAAACTTTTCCTCCCTTAATCCTTTATAACAAAAGCTTTTGGACTGAATCCACAAGCACATTTACATCCATATTCTCCCCTTTTACACAAAGCGCAGCCTGGGTGTAAAAAATTTCCCGCTGCGGAAGAACCTCCTCAATGTAGGCAAGCAACTCCTCCGGAGATTTTCCAGACAACAACGGACGTACTTTCCGGGAATGGGAAAGCCTCTCAAACAAAGATTTGGGTGACAGCCGAATATAAACAGACAAAGCCGACCCGTTGATCAACTCCATGGAATTGAAATAACATGGCGTGCCCCCTCCCGCCGCAATCACACATGGCGGAAAAGAAAGCAACTCCTCCAACACCGACTTTTCGCAAATCCGGAAAAAATTCTCCCCATACTTTGCGAAAAAATCCGAAACCGTTATACGATATTTCTCCTCAAAATAGGAATCCGTATCGTAAAATGGAAGCGAAAGCCGCGAAGCAAGACGCCTTCCGACTGTACTTTTTCCCGATCCGGGAAAGCCGACCAATACGATTGATTTCATTTACAAAAAAAGTCTATTGCATTGATACACAATAGACTTTTGTGGAGGTCGCGAGCGGAGTCGCACCGCTTTAGCAGGTTTTGCAGACCTGTGCCTGACTGTTCGGCCACACGACCATTAACGGGCTGCAAAAATACAAAAATAAATGATATTACCATCTTTTGGAAAAAGTTTTTTTTCAAAGCAAGCAGAAATCAAAAATAGTTGTATTTTTGCCGCCCGAAATTCAATAACCAAATCAAAGAAAAAAATGAAAAAATTAATGCTTTTGGTTGCCGCTTGCCTCGTGATGGTAGCTTGCAACAACAAACCCGCCGAAGTGGTTGAACCCGAAACCGATACCACCGCAGTCGTGGAAGAAGAACATCCCTGCTGCCAAATGATGAAGGATTGGGCCGACTTCGACAACAAGACCGCAGAAGAACAGGCCGCTCTGATCGAGAAACGTGGTGAGAAAATCACTGCCATGTTCGCCGAAAAGAACATCGAGGAAATCGAATGTCCCGAAATGAAAGCTGAACTCGGCGCTTTCGTTGAAAAATGGAACAAAGAGTACGCTGAAGCTGACCAAGCCGGTAAAAAAGCCCTCATCGACGAGATGGACGCTCTGATGCAGAAATTCTGCCCGAAGGACGGTTGCTGCAAGAAAGAGTGCTGCGGTAAGGAAGGTTGCGAAAAGCACGAAGGCGAAGGCTGCTGCCAGAAGGAAGGCGAAACCTGCCAGAAATAAGTTCTTTCACTTAGTATAATATAAAAGGTTGCTCGTCAACCTTTTTAAAGCCACTTTAGCTCAGTCGGTAGAGCAACGCATTCGTAATGCGTAGGTCTGCGGTTCGAGTCCGCAAAGTGGCTCTTTTTTTTTTACCTTTTTTTCGCCATGGAAGATCCCCGGACACAAGCTTTCAAACGCCTTTTGGACATTATGGACGAACTGCGCGTCAAGTGTCCGTGGGACAGCACCCAAACCTTTGATTCGCTCCGTTGCCTCACCATCGAGGAAACCTACGAACTCACCGACGCCATCATTGAAAAAAATTACAACGAAATGCGTACTGAACTCGGTGACTTGATGTTACACCTTGTTTTCTACGCTAAAATCGGCGACGAAAAAGGACTTTTCAACATTACAGACGTTCTGAACGGAATATGCGAAAAACTGATTCGCCGGCATCCCCACATTTTTAGCACCACTCAAGTGAAAGACGCTGAAGACGTGAAGGTTAACTGGGAAAAAATCAAGCTGAAAGAAGGAAAAAACAAAACCGTTCTAGGAGGTGTGCCCTCTTCCCTGCCCGCCATCATCAAAGCCTATCGGATTCAAGACAAAGCTCACGGTGTCGGCTTCGACTGGGACAATTCCGAACAGGTTTGGGATAAAGTGAAGGAAGAAATGGACGAATTCAAGGCAGAACTGGATAAAAATTCCGAAAAAATGGAAGAAGAATTCGGCGATCTTCTCTTTGCCCTTGTCAATTTCGCACGCCATAACGGAATCCATCCGGAAGACGCCCTTGAAAAAACCAACAAGAAATTTATCAAACGTTTCAATTTCATTGAACAAAAAGCAAAAGAAAGCGGAAAAAGCATCGCAGATCTTTCTCTGGATGAAATGGAAATCCTCTGGCAAGAGGCGAAAAAATGCTGATTTATGTATTAAAATCTCTGAAAAATGAATATGATTTTCCATACACTTCTAAAAATCGGCAGGATTTTGCCGATTTTTGTGTTTATTACCGCACTTTCTTTTTCTGTTTTTGCCCAAAATACCAACCAAAAAGTGATTGATCTGTGCAAAAAAGCAAAAGTTGAACTCAATAACAAGAATTTCAAAAAGGTTGAAAACTATTTGGCAAAAGCAAAAAAAATTGACTCCACGTTCGCGGATATCTATGTAATTCAAGGAGATATGTATAACTTCACCTTGAAATCAGCAGAAGCCGCCGACAACTATAACAAGGCCATACGTTTCGCAAAAAATCCCAAACCCATCCTCTATTTCATTACAGCCGAAGAAGAGGTGAAAGTGGGCCGGTACGAAAGCGCAAGAGACCATTACAACATCTATCTTGACAAAACTCTTCCCAACTGTCCTTTAATGAAAGAAACACATAAAGGATTGGAAACGTGCGAGTTTGCAATTAATGCCATTAAAAATCCCGTGGACTTCTCTCCCATCAATATCGGACCCAACATCAATTCGGAATATGACGAATACCTTCCTGCAGTCGTAGCCGATGAATCTGAAATCATCTTTACGGTAATGCGCCCTCGCGATGAAAACACCCAATGCGCTTTTTGTCAGATGGAGGAGGACTTTTATGCCAGCAAAAGGGGAAACGGTGAATGGAAACCTCGTTATAAACTTGATTATCCCATAAATACAGGTTACAATGAAGGTGCACAATGTATTTCTCCCGACGGAAAATACCTGTTTTACACCATCTGCAACACCGACTTCGGAAACGGCAGCTGTGACCTTTATTGGGCAAAACGTATTGGAAACCGCTGGTCTAGACCTCGTAATTTTGATGCACCTGTTTGTACAAAGTTCTGGGAATCACAGCCTTCTATTGCACCCGACGGAAAAACCATTTACTTTGCCTCCAACCGACCGGACGGCTTTGGAAAAATGGATATATGGAAAACCACAATGACAGAAGAGGGCCTGTTTACCGTCCCCGAAAACCTCGGCAAAAAAATCAATACCGACGGTGAAGATGCCGCGCCTTTCATCCATGCGGATGGAAAAACCCTCTATTTTGCATCAGACGGACACCCCGGAATGGGAGGTATGGATGTCTTCTATTCTACCCTGACCGATACTGGCTGGACTAAACCCGTTAACCTCGGTTATCCCATCAACACGCCTGCCGACGAAATCAACATCCTTATCAATGCAGCAGGTACAACTGCCTATTTTTCAACCGATAAGGAAGGCGGCTATGGCGGTCAGGACCTCTACTATTTCAACCTTGACCCACAACTGCGCCCCACGCCCGTTACATACATGAAAGGAAAAGTAATCGACGAGAAAACGCACGAACCTGTGCATGCCTCCATCGAAATGATAGACCTCAACACAAACAAGGTCACCACTTCCACCTCCTCCGATCCTGTTACCGGCGAATTTCTCGCCTGTATTCTCACAGGAAGCAACATCCTGATGAATGTTTCACACCCTTACTACCTCCTTTATTCCGAAAACTTCCAAATTGAGAAAAACTATACAGAACTGGAACCTTATTTGAAAAATATTGCACTAAAACGTCCGGAAGTGGGCGAATCTTTCGTTTTAAGGAACGTTTTCTTTGATTTTGACAAGAGTACGCTGAAAAAAGAGTCGGAAGTTGAATTGAACAAATTAGTCGATTATTTGACCTCTAATAAAGGAATAAAAATTGAAATTGGCGGACACACCGATAACCAAGGCAGTGAAAGTTACAATGAAAAGCTTTCCAACGACCGCGCCAAAGCCGTTTACGACTATCTTGTAAATAAAGGAATTAATTCTAACAGAATGAGTTATAAAGGATACGGCATGAGCAAGCCTATCGCCACCAACGACACGGAAGAGGGACGTGCATTGAACCGCCGGACCGAATTTACCATTGTCGGATATTAACCCCTCCCCTACTCTTTCCTGTTTTTGGCTCCATTCAGAAAGTCACCGGTGATCCATCCCACCAATATTCCCCAAAGTACCATCAGATACCACCGGTTTTTGAAGAAATATTCCGAAAACTGGCCCGCTTTCCACCAATAAAATACAGCAAAAAGCACACAGATCAGGATCGATGCAATGTGGAACCATGTCATATTTTTTTGCCAGAATTCCTTCATTTATTCCTCCTCCTCCAATGCTTTATAATATTGATATTCAGAAAATTTGTAACGGATGGCCGAAATAATCTCATTGCTGTCCCAACGCACCAGATCATAATAGCTGAAACGGCAGAACACCATAAACTCCATCAGATCCTTCCCTGACAGGCCGGTGATTTTAGACACAATTTCACGGTTGTACTTGATTGGAACCTGTTGCACCTCATCCCCATAACCCTGCATTTCGTAAAACAACCGCTTCGTTTTTTCATGCTTGTTGAACTTACTGTACAAGAAGGAGATAGGACTTCCTATTGCCGTGTTTTTCAGTATGTTAGGCTCTTCTTTGTAAGTAGCATTAAACTTTTCTTCCTTGGTAAGGTGAACACCTTCCAGGTTCTTGTACGAATCCGGCAGCTTGGCATTGGCAATGTCACGCTTGAATCCCTCATACGTCGGATTCAAGGCCACCACCCGTACCTCCTGCAACATAAATGCCTTATGGTACAAAAGAATGTCTTCATGGCCCTTTTTGTACATTTTTTCATCGATAATGACCACTTTTTGGCGATAAGTGGAAGTGGAGATGATCAACGTGTCATGAAGCGAAACATTCATAATAAAAACGCCTTCCGCATTGGTAAACTGGTACTTTCCAGTATTCAAGTTCAAGATGTTGGCCGCCTTCACCGGAATGTATGCCACTGCATCATACACCGTGCCCTTGAACGATATAGTCTGCGCTGAAAGCGCCTGTGACAATAGAAACGCAAGGAGGAAAAAGAACAGTTTTTTCATATTTTTTTTAAACGTCGCCAACATCCTTATATTTCATTTATTCTTTTTTGTTTTAAAAAAAGGAAAAAGATGAATATTAATAGCTGTTTGTATCTTTGATAAGTTTTTCAAATTTTATTTGGATTTATGGTTTTCAGCCTTTACTAACATGGAATAAACAGGCATTTTTTTTGTAAGCCCTTGATTGTATTGATAGAGTTGATTACTTTTTTTTGTGTTGAAAACCTCTTTTGTTGATAAAAAAAGAAGGAAATTTTTCGGAAATTTGTTGATAATCGATGGATAAAAAGTCAGTATTATTTCGATAAAAATTGAAAGATTTTTTTGGATTTTTTACGGATGGTTTGAGGGTGGGTTTTATTAGAAAATATCATCATTTTTCAACATTATAGTGTTAAAAATTTATTTTGCTGAAAGCCTGCGTTGTGTGAGCAAAAGGAAAATAAAGTAGGGTGCGCCGACGATGGCGGTGATGCTTCCGACAGGTAATTCCGCAGGTGCTGCCAGCGTGCGGGCACAGGTGTCGGCCAATAGACAGAAAATAGCGCCAAAGAGTATGGAAAAGGTGAAAACAGTGCGTGTTTCGTTTCCGAATATAAGTCGGACAATATGGGGAATCATCAACCCAACAAATCCAATGACTCCGCAGCATGAAACAGCCGTAGCGACCAATATGGAAGAAAAAATGAGGACAGAAATGGTCATTTTCTTTGTATTTACGCCCGTTGTTTGTGCTGTTTCTATTCCTAATTGTAAGATATTCAATTCTTTAGAGTAGAAATAGAGAAATCCTCCTACAATGATAAAAACTGTTAAAAGTCCTGCAATCTCTTCCCATGTGGAGGAGGCAAAACTCCCCATCGTCCAGAAGATGATTTCATCTAAATTTTCCTGATGTAGAACCATCAGCAGGGTGATGCCGGCAGAAACGAGAAAGTTGACGGCTACACCTGATAATAGTATGGTTTCCACTGATTTACGTTTTCCAACGGAAGCAATGGCAAGAATCAAAACGAGGGTGAGTATGGATGTTACCAGCGCCAGTCCCGTAAGACCGAAAAAGTAGGCGTCCAGTCCGGTGATGATGGCGATGGCCGCGCCGAGCGAAGCACCTGACGAAATACCCAAAATGTAAGGATCACAAATGGGGTTGCGGAAAATGGTCTGGAAAGCCGCCCCGCAAAGAGAAAGGGCCGCCCCGGCTAACAGGCTCAGTAAAACTCTCGGAATCCGCAGATTCCATACCGTGATGTCGTAGGTTTGCCACTCCATAGGAACTTCCTGTCCGCAAATCTTTGCCTTCACAATGCCAAAAACAGCGTCTGCCGGGATCTGGATCACCCCCACACATACCGCCGCCACCGCCCCGACGACAATGGTTACAATTGCTCCGATAAAAAACCACAACTTCTTTTGGCTCATTGTATTGTATTTCATCCGTTTATTTATGCGGGCATTTCACACCCTTCTGTATTCCTTCGGCCCTACGGGGCTTACCATGGTATAGCTTTTACTTTCTATCCCCTATTCCCTAATTACTAATCCCTAATCTCCATTTCCCCACTTCCGTATAAATAGGCCCTGTTTTTTCCAGCTGGCTTCGGTATAATATCATCTCATCCATTATAAAATTCTGAAAATAAGATGGTTGGTTTTTATTTACAGCTTCCCAAAAGCGTTTTTTGCTATCCATTTTTTTGATACGTCCGAGGCTAAGATGCGGCACGAAATTGCCATCGTTGGCTTTAAAACCCAGTTCGGAAGTAAGCCTCTTTTCCACTTTTTCAAACAACTGGTTCAAAACGGGTTGTTTTTCAAAACCAAGCCATAAGGTTGTGGGATGGTACTGACTTCCGAAAACACCCAATTTGTTGATTTTCATTTCAAAAGGTTCCATTTCTTTCGCTATTTCTGCCAGAATCTGGCATAATGGGCCTATTTTAGATTCAGGTGTTTTGTCTAAAAATTTGAGCGTCAGATGTTGCAAATGGCCTTCCACCCACTTGATGTCGTCGTAACGGGTGGACAGTTTCAGCTGCTTCAGCATTGTATCGTATTCCGAAGCCAGTTCCGTCTTGAAGGCAATGAACAGTCGTTTCACTTTTGTTTTCTTATAAAAGTCTGGAATATAAAGTTATAAGGATTCTTTTCGTCTTTTTCAAATGGCACTTCCTCGCAAAGGTACCACTCTTCGGGATTGATTTTCGGAAAGAAGGCATCCGCTTCAAAATCGGCCAAAATGTGCGTTAAGTGAATCTTATCTGCTTTGTTTACAAATAGTTGATAAATTTGTTCTCCGCCAATGATAAAGACCTCCTCCCCTATTCCGATGTTTTTTAATGCTTCTTCCGGAGAAGCAAAAACTTCAGCTCCTTCCAGTTGCAAGTCTTTGTTTCTGGAAATGACAAGGTTACGTCTGTTCGGCAACGGTTTCTTCGGCAAAGAATCCCACGTTTTCCGTCCCATCAGAATGGTATGCCCTGTGGTCAGCTCCTTGAAGTGTTTCAAATCCGCCGGAAGATGGCACAACAACTGGTTCTTATACCCGATTTCGCCTTGATTTCCAATGGCTACAATAATGTGGATCATCGTTTGAAATTTTCGGCAAAAATACCATAAAATCAGTTATAAAGTTGCAGGTTTATAAAGTTCATCAAGTAGAGACGCACAACCGTGCTCTCAGCATTAGCACGATCGTTCGTTCAATCAAAGAAAATGTAAGGTAAAAGGTATAATGCAGAAGGTTGAAAAGATTGAAAAAACAAACAATAAACAAGAGGCGGCTTCGTTTGAAAATCTAATTACTATCCCCTATCCCCTATAACCTATAACCTATGTTCCTCTGGGAATCCATCGCTTTCGGACCAATTCACAGCCGCCGTTTGGGCAGCTCCTTGGGAATCAATGTTTCCCCTACCGATGTGAAAATCTGCTCGTTTGACTGCATTTACTGCGAATGTGGCTGGACGTTGCGGAAAGATATTGATGCAAAGAATTTTGCACCTGCTGATATCATCTTGCAGGCCATTGAAGCGAAGTTGCAAAAATGCAAGGCGGAAAACACGCACATCGACAGCATCACCTTTTCCGGGAACGGCGAACCCACTTTGCATCCTCAATTTCCGGAAATTATTGATGGACTGTTGGTTATTCGTGATAAATACTATTCCGATTCGGTCATTACCTGTTTGTCAAATGCCACTCAGTTGCAGAACGATGCGGTTCGTGATGCCCTGTTGAAAATTGAAAATCCGATGCTGAAGTTGGACGCCGGGCTTCCGGAACTGTACCAGCTCATCAACCGGCCCACCATTCCGATCACGATGGAACAGACGGTGGAGGGACTGCGCCATTTTCACGGCAAGTTCATCATGCAGTCGATGTTCCTGAAGGGCATCATTGAAGATGTGCCGTTCGACAACACCTCCGAGGAGAATGTTTCGGCCTGGCTCAAGATTGTGGGTGAGCTCCGACCGAAGCGGGTGGTTCTCTATTCCCTTGATCGTGAAACACCTGCCAAACAGTTAGTTAAAGTTTACAAAGCCGAGTTGGAAAAGATTGCCGACCAAGTCCGTGCCCTCGGCATTGAGGCACGTGTGTATGAATAATGCAATTGTGGAGACGCGATTCATCGCGTCTCCACGACAAACAGAACCAAATAAATTATGAAAGTCACAAAATTACCCATTGAAGGCGTTTTATTGATTGAGCCTCAGATTTTTGGCGATGCAAGAGGCTGGTTTTTCGAAACTTACAATGAAGAGCGATACCGTGCCGCAGGCGTTTGCGAAACGTTTGTACAGGACAACCAGTCATTTTCGCAGAAGAATGTGGTGCGGGGCCTCCATTTCCAGAAGCCGCCGTTCACGCAGGCCAAATTGGTGAGCGTGATCCAGGGCGCCGTTCTGGATGTGGCCGTGGATTTGCGTGCGGGAAGTCCGACCTACGGCCAGTATGTTTCAGCTGTGTTGACAGGTGAAAATCACCATCAACTATTTGTCCCAAAAGGATTTGCACATGGTTTTTCCGTTTTGGAGGACAACACGATTTTTGCCTACAAATGTTCCGATTTCTATCATAAAGAGTCGGAGGGAAATATTGTTTACAACGATCCCGACATCCATGTGGAGTGGGGGATAGAGAACCCGATTCTTTCTGACAAGGATAAAATTGGTCCGACCCTGCGGGAATTTGTCACGCCGTTTTAGCGTTACCACAAGCAGGCGTCGTCTTCCATCCAGCGGTTTTGTGCCTTGATGGTCTGCTCAATGACGTCGCGGACGGCTCCGTTGCCGCCGTTTTGGAACGAAACATAGTCGGAAATGGCTTTTACTTCTTCCGCAGCATCGGCCGGAGCGCATTTTAACGCGGCCATCTGCATCATTTTGATGTCGGGAATGTCGTCTCCCATGATCAGTAACTGCTCCGATGTCAGCGACTTTTCCGCCATATACTCTTTCAGTTTCGCCACTTTGTCAGGCACCTTCAGATAAATGTCGATGTTCGGGAAGCTATTGTACCGCAGGCGCATCGTTTCGGAGTAGCCGCCAGAGATGATGGCCACGTTATATCCCTTTCGCAGAGCGTATTGGATGGCGTACCCGTCCTTGACGTTGGTTGAACGCAGCTGGTCACCGTCGGGCAGGACCAGGACTTTTCCGTCGGACAAAACGCCGTCAAAATCAAAAATGAATGTCGTGATTTTCTGTAACTTATCTTTGTATTGCTCCATATTGCTGAGGTTTGTTTTTTTCTGGATGTACTGCGAAAGTAGTCGGTAGATATTTTGTAACTCAGTGTTTTTCAGTAAATGGATGTGACTTTTCATCACCTCGGTGTCGCCTCGGCGCGCAGGACCCGTCTGCGACTGCCATGGGTGCAGCGTCTGTAGCTTGTCAAGCGTGTTGTGAAGCAGTGGCAGCAGCATTTTGGGTTGAATGCCTTCCTGTTCCAAAAGGTCAAATCCGATGCCGTACATTGCATTGCTGAAGTTGGAGGCGAAAACCGCGGCCAGGTGCAGTCTTTTCCGCTGCTGTTCATTGATATACTGTACGTTGCTACTTATTTTTTGAGCAATGTCAAAAAGGAAGCGAGCGGCTTCGTCCGTGTTGCCTTCTATGCAGAGAGGAACTTCAATATCTTTAAAATCAATACCTTGCGTCAAAGTTTGGTAAGGATAAAACACCCCGAAACGGTCGGCGATAGGGGAGAGGACCTCCTGCGATACCGACCCGGCGGTGATGGCCGCCATCGGCAGACGGAAAGGTACCGACGAAATCACCGTTTTGTAGGCATCATCTTTCAGGGAAAATAGATATAAGTCGCTGTTTTCTTTGATTTCCGATAAGTCATTGATGGCTTCGGCACCGCAGGAAGCTGCCAAATTTTGGCACTTTTGAAGATTTCTCCCATAGATTTGCCGAATGGAAATGCCCGCTCGGTTCAGGGCGAAAACAAGCCACGAAGCGACATTGCCGGTGCCGATGATGGAAACGTTGATATTTTGCTCGGATAGGGTAGGGGACATTTCGGTTAATTATCTCATTTATAAATCAATACCAGAAAAATAGGGACAAAGTTGGATGGGTTTGTCGGCAATGGCGAACAGTGCTGATCCGCTGCCTGACATAGAAGCGTAGTCTGCGCCTAACGCGTAATACTTGTTTTTAATATCGGCTAAAACAGGAAATTTCTGAAATACTGATTTTTCAAAATCATTGACAATCAAATATTTCCATCGTTCAATCGGCTCTTTTGTCAAATCTCGGAGGTTCGGTCGGCCGGGTAGGGGAGTGACGTGCGCGTAAGCTTCGGCGGTGGAAACCGACACTTTCGGCTTGAAAACGGAAATCACCTTGCCCGCCAGATTTACATTGATGGGGGTCAATAGCTCCCCTTTACCGGTGGCGTAGGATGGAACGTTGTCAATGAAAAAGGCGCAGTCGCTGCCGAGTGAGGCGGCGTACTCTTTCATCAAACTATTGGAAATCTGTAAGTTGAAAAGTTCGTTCGTCAATTTCAGCACCGTCGCCGCATCCGCTGATCCCCCGCCGAGGCCAGCACCTGACGGAATTTTTTTGTCCAATCGAATGGAAGCGCCAGGGAGAAGATATGTTTTCTGTAATATCCGGAACGCCTTGACACACAGGTTCTTTTCTGGGTCTGTCGTAAAATCCCCGCCCACCATCTCGAAGGTGACTTCGTCGGCAGGTTCTATCTCAATAGTATCGCACAGATTGTCAACAGGATAGAAGACCGTTTCCAAATTGTGGAAGCCGTCAGGACGCTTTTCGGTGACGTACAGTCCCAGATTGATTTTGAAATTGGATTTTCCGGTCAAAACAGTTCTTTTTCGTTGCGGATTTTCGCCCATTGTTCGTCCGAAAGTTTGGCACCGGCAGTCACGATGATTTCGTCCGCGATGCGGGAAGCCAAACGGAGCGTTTTTTCCGGAGTGTACTGATTGATAAGGCCATAGAGGAATCCGGAAGCGTAGGCATCGCCCGCTCCGTTGGTGTCGAGAGCCTTCACGCCGCTCGTCCCGATGCGGGCTTTCTGTCCGTTGATGTTCGCCACCGAGCCGTGTTTCCCGAGTTTCACCACGCACGTTTCACAGTATTGGGAAAGGATGTCTAACGACTCTTCGCCGCTTTTGCCGGTGAACGCTGCCGCTTCTTCTTCGTTCGCAAACAGGATGTCAACGTATTCTTTCAGAAGCATTTCCACAAAATCGTGGTGGTCTTTCACCAAATTGAAGGAAGCCATGTCCATCGAGATTTTCAGGCCGTTGGCTTTGGCTTTTTTGCAGATCTCCAGAATAAGATCGTGGTTGAAAATCAGATAACCCTCCACATGGATGCAGTCGTAATTTTTAAATATCTCATTGTCAATTTCTTCCGGTGACATAGAGGCTGCCGCGCCGAGGTAGGTTGCGAAAGTGCGTTCCGCATCCTGCGTCATCAGCGTGGTGGCAATGCCCGTGTCCGTTTCCGAGGTGTGGATGAGGTGGGGATGGATGCCGCTTTTTTTCATGTCGGCTTCAAAAAAATCACCCATTTCGTCGTTTCCCACCTTTCCGATGTAACCGGTCGGTGCGCCCAAACGGGCCAGTCCGTGGATGGTGTTGGAGGTGGAGCCGCCCGAAGCCAGCTTCTGTTTCATGCTTGAAATGGCCGCGTGAAGCTTTCTTTTCCGCTCGACATCAATCATTTCCATTCCGCCTTTCGGCAAGGAAAATTCCTGAAACAAAGCCTCATCGGGAAGATTGACAATCACGTCCACCAATGCGTTTCCTACGCCTAAAACTCTTTTCATGATTTGTGAAATTTGAGGCCGCAAAGTTACAACAAACTTTCAAACTCTTTTCACCTTTTAACTCCCTACTTTCTACCATTTACCTTTTACTTGATGAACTTGATGAACCTGCAACTTTATAACTGATTTTATGGTATTTTTGCCGCCAAATTTAAAGAAATGGAAAACCCGACGATTTCAATGGTGGACCTCAAAGGCCAATACCGGAAAATTAAAGAAGAAATTGATAACGAGATTTCAAAAGTCATTGATTCAACAGCGTTTATAAACGGACCGATTGTCAAAGAATTCCAACAGAACCTGGCGGAATATATGGGCTGCCGGCACGTCGTCACCTGTGGCAACGGCACCGACGCCCTGCAGATCTCGATGATGGCCCTCGGTCTCCAGCCCGGTGACGAGGTCATCACAACCCCGTTCACCTTCATCGCCACAGTGGAAGTGGTGGCGTTGCTTGGACTCACCCCCGTCTTTGTGGATGTCCGCCCCGACACCTATAACATAGATGTGGACAAAATCGAGGCGGCCATCACGCCCCGCACGAAAGCCATCGTGCCCGTCCACCTGTTTGGTCAGTGCGCCGATATGGAGCGGATTATGGAAATTGCTGAACGCCACGGACTTTTTGTCATTGAGGATGCGTGCCAGGCCATTGGCGCGGAGGTGACGTTCCATGACGGTTCGCGCCGAAAAGCCGGCACCATCGGCACCATCGGCTGCACCTCCTTCTTTCCCTCCAAGAACCTCGGTTGCTACGGCGACGGCGGCGCCATCTTCACCAACGATGACGAAATTGCCACCAAGCTGCGCGGTATTGCCAACCATGGCTCTTTTGTGAAGTACCACCACGATTTGGTCGGGGTGAACTCGCGCTTAGACAGCATCCAAGCGGCCATCTTAAATGTAAAACTCAAGTACTTGGATAGTTACACTTCCGCCCGACAAAAAGCGGCGGACACATACGGTCGGCTTCTTTCCGGTTGTGCGGGCATCACCGTGCCTTCTGTAGCTTCGTTTACCACGCACGTTTACCACCAGTTCACGCTCTGTTTGGATGAAAACATTGACCGGAATCAGGTTCAAGAAAAGCTCAAGGCGGCAGGTGTCCCGTCAATGGTCTATTATCCCGTTCCGATTCACGAACAGAAGGCGTTTGCCAAGTTCGGCTGCAAGGCGGGTGATTTTCCGGTGGCCGAAAAGCTCTCCCACACGGTTCTTTCGCTTCCCATGCATACCGAAATGACGAATGAAATGCAGAAGTATATTGTTGATAATCTGAAGGATGCGATTTCATCAAGTCGTAAAATCCGCATTATCGGCATTACCGGCACGCTTGGGGCAGGGAAGGGGACAGTGGTGGAGTACCTGAAGGAAAAGTATGGCTTTGTCCATTTTTCTGTCCGTGATTTCCTGAAAGAGGAGGTGTTGCGCCGTGGCATGGAGCCGAATCGTGACTCTTTCACACAAGTGGCCAATGAGTTGCGTGCGGCCCACTCGCCTTCGTACGTCACCGACTGTCTGTACGAGCGTGCGGCGCAGCAGACCTACGACGCGGTGATTGAAAGCATCCGTACGCCTGGCGAAATTGACTCCCTGCAAGCCAAAGGCAACTTCCGGCTTTGGGCCGTGGATGCGGATCCCGAGATTCGGTACCGTCGGGCCGTGCTGCGCAATTCCGAGACCGACCATGTCACCTTTGAAACATTTCTGGCGAACGAGCGGCGCGAAATGACCTCCACCGACCCGAACAAGCAGAATCTTTCCGCCTGCATCGCCCGGGCCGATGTGGTTCTCCAAAACAACAACGACATCGAAGCCCTCTACCGGGAGGTGGATAGAATCATATAGCACACAGTTTCATTTCCTAAAAAACATTAATTTTCTCGCATTTTCCGTTCTTTGCGAAAAAAAGTGTATCTTTGCAGCGGAAATTTTATGTCTAACCTAAAATAAATAATTATGAAAAAACTGTTTACTTTCTTGATGCTTGCTGCATTTGTAGTAATGGGCTTTGCACAGCAAAGAATTTCTCCCATTGACCATGAACACTATGTTGGAAATATTTCCAGCATTGATCGTTCCGACTGGTATGGTTCTTTCTCTTGGGAATCAGGTTTTCGTCAGACCTCTGCCGAAGATGCTTATTATTTGGTGATTGATGCCGATGAAATTCCTGCTGGCTCGGTCTTGGAAAAAGTCTATTTTATTCATGTGTACAACCAGTCTGTTAGCTGCACCAATACGGAATACACGATTAATCTGTATCGTAACCCCTCCGTTGATGACCAGCATCATTTGACTCCGGGTGAACTCATTTTCTCACAGGGATACACTGCTCCCATGGAAACGGATGCTCAACAAGTTCCTTTCACCACTCCCTACACCGTTGTGGCTGGCGAGTCTCTTTGTATCGGTATTGTGATGGATGGTACTTCTTACATCGGTTTGGGTACCCCCGACTCAGCTAAACATTCACACAATTTTGCAAGATTTGCAGCTGCAGATCCCGATGTCATCGCAAGTTATATTTTCGGTGATGCCGATACTGAAGAGTATGACCCGATGCCTTTCTCCTTGGCTGTGTACTACAACGATGGTCAGCCCTATGTGAATAAGTGCGACCTGGTTCCCACTTTCTTGGATCCGGAAGAAGATGGCGCTGTTCGTATCACTTCTATGGCTGTCAAGCCCGACCTTCAGGATGCATTCTATTGCAGATTTGGCGTGAGCAATGACGGTATTGATATGTTTTATGGCGATCTTATGACGGATATTTACATTGATTGCCCGACCGCTACTGAACCCGCTTATTTCCTCCAGGCTGATACCATCAGCGCTATGGATTCTATGTTGGCTGGTTACATTTATTCATGGCAGCCCATCGCTTTGTTCACTTTCCCGGGTAATGACGATCCCGATTATACTTCTTGGGAAGAACTTCAGGGAATGGGTTATGACTTCCCGTTTGAACTCTGCATGCACATCACTTATACAATGGCTTCCAACTACACCTGCATTGATAATGATGTAAATAACGACACTTATTGCATCACGGTTACCAACGCTAATGATGTTAGCATTTCCGAGAATACAAACACTTTGACGGTTTCCCCGAACCCGGCAAGCACTACCATCAATGTGGAGAATGCTGCTGGTTCACAGATCTCTGTGTACAACATCGCCGGTCAGGAAGTGATGTCCGTCGAAAACGCTGAAGCCAACGAAACCCTCAATGTCAGCAACCTCAACGCCGGTCTCTACATCGTCCGCGTGGTCAATGGCAACGAAGTTTCCACCGCTAAAGTGAGCATCGTCCGCTAATTTTTAAAATCACCATAAAAAAAGCCGCTCCGTCCAAGGGCGGCTTTTTTTCTTCCCCTTCTTGCCAAGAAGGGGTGCGCGAAGCGCGGGGTAGTTGTATCGAATATTAGAAAAACCTTTTGAAGAAAAGTTGTATCTTTGCCGCTCCATTAAACCCAATTGTTATGAAAAGGATTTTTTTGTTCGTTATGTTGCTCGCCGTAGCAATGACAGGCTTTTCACAGAAAAAAGGCACCGCTCCCGTTGCGCCGGACATGCCCATTGATGATGAAACACAACTTATTACGTACAAGGAGGTTATACAAGAAAACGGCTCCGCACAGGAGCTGTATGAACGCGCCTTGAAATGGGCCAAGTCGTTCTACAAGAACACCGCCGAAGTCATCAAAAACAACGACGCTACCAACCACGTCATCGATTTCCGCTCCTCCGTCCGAATCTATTCCCACCAGAAAGACGGTTCCAAACTGACAAAGAACGTGGTCTATTACAATTTTAAACTCCAGTGCCGCGACGGCCGCTACCGCTATACCATCACCGATTTCAATGAAAAAGCGACAGCTGCAGCCCCCATTGAACGGTGGCTCAATCCCGAGGATAAAAAATGGGATCCCGAATGTTTCATCAACCTCCAGGAGGTGGACGAACAGATCCAGGCCCTCATCTCCTCCCTGGTGGACGGCATGCAGCCCGCCGCCGAAAAAACCGACGAATGGTAAAATTTCCCTTCTATGTAGAAGGGGTGGCCGTAGGCCAGGGTAGTAGAAAAATGGATAATATGGTTAAAACCCATAAATTCGTAATCGTAGAGACGCAATATTTTGCGTCTCTACAACGTATTCTGTTCCTGCTGTTATTCCTGTTTTGTTTCATTGGTTGTAAAAAACCCGTTCCAACAGGCCACCTCAAAGTGCATTTCGTCACCGAGGTGGATGGCCATACCTTGCAATATGATGTGCTTGATTATGTGAACGATGCGGGAAATCACTACGAGGTTAATGAGGTCCGTTACTTCATCTCCCGCGTGGTGCTGACCAAATCCGACGGCACACAGGTGTCCGTTACCGACAATGACGGAATCCATTACTACGACTCCGATATTTCTTCAACCTTTAATTGGTTGATTGACGATGAGTTATCTGTAGGAAAATACAAAAGCATCTCTTTTGTCTTCGGCTTGGATGCCGCACAGAACGTCACGGGCTTTTTCGTCAATCCACCGGAAACCAACATGGCGTGGCCTGAACCCATCGGCGGCGGCTACCACTATATGCAAATCAATGGCAAGTGGTTGAATACCAACGATGAATTGACGCCTTTCTGCCTGCACAGCGGCATAGGCCAAACCTATCAAGATGGGGAAATCACGGGATTTGTCCATAATTTCTTTACCGTCACCTTGCCGCTTGCCTCTTTGGAAATAGGCGAGTCCACCACATCGGAAATCACCTTGAGAATGAATGTAAATAATTGGTTCAGAGAACCTAATGTGTATGATTTCAACGAATGGGGCGGTGCCATTATGCAGAACCAGGCGGCACAGGAGGTGTTGAAGGCGAATGGCAAAAATGTGTTTTCCGTGCGCTAATGACATTATTTACCCCGTGTCAGCATCGTTTTGATTTCATTCAATTTCATCAAGGCCTCTACGGGTGTTAACGAATTGATATCCAAATCAATGATGATGTCTTTGATGTCCAGCAGCAGCGGGTCGTCCAGATTGATAAAGCTGAGCTGGTAGCCAGCTTGGGCGGGTTTCTTCTTGATGCTTCGTTCCTCCTTGCTGCTGTGGCTCTCCTCCAACTGCTTCAGCACCTCGTCGGCGCGGTTCAGCACCTGTTGGGGCATCCCGGCCATCCTTGCCACGTGGATACCGAAACTGTGCTCGCTTCCTCCTTCTTTCAACTTCCTTAAAAACAGGATTTTATTGTTCACTTCCTTGACGGAAACATGGTAGTTCTTGATGCGTTTGAACTGCGCCGCCATATCGTTCAACTCATGGTAGTGGGTGGCAAACAGCACCTTGGCACGGTGTACGGGGTGTTCATGCAGATATTCGGCAATGGCCCAAGCGATGGAAACACCGTCGTAAGTACTTGTTCCTCTGCCGATTTCGTCCAAAAGCACGAGGCTCCGGTTGGAGATGTTGTTGAGGATGCTGGCCGTCTCGTTCATCTCGACCATGAAAGTGGATTCACCGGTGGAGATGTTGTCGGAAGCCCCGACGCGTGTGAAGATCTTGTCCACCACGCCGATGCGGGCGCTGACGGCGGGAACGTAGCAGCCCATCTGCGCCATTAACACAATCAGCGCCGTTTGCCGCAGCAGCGCCGACTTACCCGACATGTTGGGTCCGGTGATGATGATGATCTGCTGTTTTTCGTTATCCAAATACACATCGTTGGCAATGTACGATTCTCCTGGCGGCAGCTGCGTTTCAATCACGGCGTGCCGTCCACCCTTGATGTCAATCACGGTGCTGTCGTCAATGACGGGCCGGATGTATTGATTTTCTTTAGAAATAGTTGAAAAACAGGAAAGTACATCAATTCTGGCGACAATACGGGCGTCCGTCTGAATCATCGGGATATAGTCGATGAGGGAGAGGGCCAATTCATTGAACAGGCGCGTTTCGATGCTCAGGATTTTGTCCTCTGCGCCCAGGATTTTGCTTTCTAGCTCTTTAAGTTCCTCAGTGATATAGCGTTCGGCGTTGGTGAGGGTCTGCTTGCGGATCCATTCGGCCGGGACCTTGTCCTTATGGGCGTTGGTCACCTCCAAATAATAGCCAAACACGTTGTTGAATCCGATTTTGAGGGAGGAAATGCCTGTTTTTTCGGTCTCGCGACGCTGGATTTCCGCCAAAATCGCCTTGCTGTTCTGCGAAAGCGAGGTGAGTTCGTCCAATTCGGCATCCACCCCTTTCTTGAAAATCCGTCCCTTGTTGATGGCCACGGGAGCATCCTCACTTATCTCGTTTTCAATGCGTTTGCAAACCGACAGGCACGGATTCAGTTGTTCCGCCATTTTGTTGAGGGCAGGTTGTGACTGTGCCGCGCACAGTTTCTGCAGGGCGGCGATGGAACGGAGTGCCCGCGCCAGTTGTAAGAGTTCGCGAGGGTTCACCTTGCCCGTGGCAATCTTCGAGCCGATACGCTCCAGGTCGCCAATGGTGCGGACAAGGGCTTCAATATCGCATTTAAATTCCTCATTGTCAATGAGGAAATTGACCACGGAAAGCCGTTCCTCAATCAGCATTTTCTCCTTCAGGGGCATCAGAATCCATTTCTTGAGGAGGCGGCCGCCCATCGGGGTGAGGGTTTTGTCAAGGATTTGCAGCAGGGTCACCGCATTTTCGTTGGGGGAGTGGATCAGTTCCAGATTCCGGATGGTGAAGCGGTCGAGCCAGACGTAATGTTCTTCCTCAATTCGGTTCAACTTGTTAATATGTTGTACCTTATGGTTCTGGGTTTCGCTGAGGTAGTGGAGGGCAGCGCCGGCAGCAATGATGCCTTTGGTGAGATTTTCGATACCGAAACCTTTTAAAGAGTTCGTCTGAAAGTGTTGGGTCAACAGAGGCACGGTGTAGTCGGAGGTGAAGACCCAGTCCTCAAAGGTGGTGAGCAGAATCTTCTCCCCGAAATGTTCGCGGAACTCCTGCACCTTTCCCTTCTGGATCACCATTTCAGCGGGTTTGAAATTCTGCAACAGTTTGTCAATGTACTCGTTATTGCCTTCGGCGAGGTAAAATTCGCCGGTGGAGGCATCCACAAAGGCAATGCCGCTGCAGTTGCTGTCGTAATGGATGGCCCCGAGGAAGTTGTTCTCCTTCTGTTCCAAAATCTTGTCGTTGGTGGCGATGCCGGGGGTTACCAGTTCGGTGATACCGCGTTTGACAAGGGTTTTGGTGAGTTTTGGGTCTTCCAGCTGGTCGCAGATGGCGACACGGTAGCCGGCCCGGACCAGTTTGGGAAGGTAGGTGTCGAGTGCATGATGCGGAAATCCGGCAAGGTCCTGGTCGGCGGCGGCCCCGTTCGACCGTTTGGTGAGCACAATTCCGAGAATTTGCGAGGTCTTCACGGCATCCTCGCCGAAAGTTTCATAAAAGTCACCCACCCGAAACAGCAAAATAGCATCCGGATACTTCGCTTTGAACTGGTTGTACTGCCTCATTAACGGGGTTTCCGCCTGTTTTCCCATACTTGCACGATTTTGAGGCGCAAAGGTACACGAATTTTATGAGATTTTGTCCGCCATTTTTGCAAAAAAACACGGGTTACATACGAAATGATGTAATTTTGTCGTATTTTTGCGGGCGTTATTGTGAAACAAGGCGGTGTGTAGAGACGCAAAATTTTGCGTCTCTACAACCCAACCAATAATTTAATAATAGTATATATAAAAATATGGTAGATACCCTAATAACAATTGGCATCATTGCGTTTGTGCTTCTTCGGGCATACAGCAAATCGAAGAGAAAGGCGCAGCAACAGGCGCAACGCAAACCGAAACCAAGCCCGTTTCCTCAACCCACTGTGATGTCAGAACCTGAATGGGAAACATTGGAGGCAGATTATCAGGAAGAGGAAGCGAAACCGCCGACATCTTACGAGGAAATTCCGAAAAACAACCCCTATTTCACTTACGAAAATCTTGAACCGGAAATCAACGAAGAAACGTCAGCGGTGAAAAGTTGTTCCGGGAGTGATGTTGAAATAAATGTTCAAAACATTGAAGATGAGGAGAGAAAAAAAATGCAAATATCGCTTGATATGGAAGATTTATACAAAGGGATTGTTTATTCAGAAATATTGAAAAGACCTTATAATTAGAAAGTTATAAATAATAAAAAAAAGAAAGAAAGGGCGCGAATCTGCAAAAGATTTTTTTGTAAATTTGCGCCCTAATTTGTGTGTATTTTGTTGGATAGTAAATTAATGTTTAATATAAAATCTCAGTTATGATTAAAAAGTTACTCTTGACGCTTGGAATCGTTCTATTCTGTAGCAGTCTTGCGTTCTCTCAGGGTACCATCAAAGGAAAGGTCACGGACCAGGGCGGCGGCGCCATCGAGTTTGCCAACGTCCTCCTGAAAAAAGAGGGTAGTGTTGTCAACTATGCGATGACGGATGGTGACGGTAACTACGCCCTGCACGGTGTGCCCGCAGGTACGTATGACATTACGTTCGATGCCACGCTGATTACCTCCTGCGGTAAGCAGGAAACGGAAAAGGGCGTGAAGATCAGCAACGGTCAGGACCTTTTCGTGAACCACAAAATCAATTGCTCCTCTCAGGCATTGGACGAGGTGACGGTTACATGGAAAGAGCCGGTCTTCCGCGCTGATAATACGAAGACCGCCACGACCCTCAGCGTGGATGACATCAAGCAGACTCCGGGTCGTTCCATCACCGGTGCCTTGGCCAGCTCCGAAGGTGTCACCTCCGTTGACGGTAGCCTCACCAGTGTCCGTGGTGCCCGCTCCGACGGTCAGAAGACAATGATCGACGGTATGGTTGTCCGCGGTACCGGCGGCGTTTCCATGGCTTCCGTTGAACAGGCCGAGTTGATCCAGGGTGGTATCCCCGCTGAATATGGTGACGGTACCAGCTTCATGGTCATCACCACCAAGGGTATCTCCAAAGACCTCCACGGTTCCGCCGAGCTCCGCGGCTCCATCGAAGGTTATAACGACTTCCTCGGGGAGGTCTCCCTCACAGGCCCCATCCTCCGCGGCAAGAAGTCAGGCGACCCCGCCCGTATCGGCTTCATGATCACCGGCGACGCCTCCTACACCAAGGACGGTAGCCCCGCCCGCGGCGGCACATGGCGCGCCACCGATGAAACCATCGATTACCTCATCAAGAACCCTCTCCGCTACAGTGCCACTGAAATCGGTGCCAACTACGCCAACGGAGAATACCTCACCGAAGAAAGTTTCTACAAAAAACGTGTGAGAGACCACGCCGGTTCCCAGAACTACCTCGGTCAAGCCAAGTTGGACTTCCTTTTGGGTTCCAAAAAGAACATAGACCTCTCCATCGGCGGTATGTATGAATACACCCGCGCCAAAAACTGGGGTATCGCTTCAGCCCTCTTCAATGCACAGAACAACGCCAACGTCACTTACAACACATGGCGTATCAATGCCAAGTTCCAGCACAGAATTCCGCTGGATACCAGCTCTGTGTTTGATAACATTATGTATAACATCAACGTCAACTATACGCACTTCTCCCAACTCGCGCAGGACAACCGTCATAAAAAGAACCTGTTCGACTACGGACATATCGGTTACTTCAAGACCACCCGCGCCAAATACTACAACAAACTCAGTCAAGATGAATTCATTACGATTGATGGTATTGATTACTACGGTGTGACGGTTCTCTCCAACATCTATGACTCCATCGTTGAATTCAGCCCGACCCCGTGGGGCAACAACGACGAATCCCTCATCTCCAACCCCGACCTTATTTATTATGTGACGAACTTCACAGACACCTATTCTCCGAGTACAATTTATGACTACTTCGGAGTGATTCCTTACAACCTCACTCTTTACCAGCAGTTCGGTGCCCTGTTGAACGGTGACTCCCCGAATAGCATATATGGACTTTTCTCCGCTCCCGGAACCGTCTATAACAGCTACTCCAGATCGGAAGAGTCACAGATCGGCGCCAACGTGAGTTTGTCCATGACGGTGAAGAACCACGATATCAAACTCGGTTACCAATTTGAGAAACGTACATCAAGAGCTTTCTCCATCGCCCCTGTTGGTTTGTGGACATTGATGCGTAGCAACACAAACAGCCATATCAGTGAGTTGGATATGGATCATCCGTACTTTGTTGGCGGTTACGACACCGTGATGTATGATATGTATTTTGACCGGGAGAACCAAACAACTTTCGACCGGAATCTCCGTACCTCCCTCGGTTTGAATCCTGACGGTACGGATTGGATTGACTTGGACAACCTCTCTCCCGACCAGTTTGACCTCAGCATGTTCTCCCCCGGTGAACTCTTCAATGGTGGTAATACCTATATTTCTTATTATGGTTATGATTACACCGGCTCCAAGAGAACCAAGACCAAAACCAACATCGAGCAGTTCTTTACGGAAACAGATGAAAACGGAGACAATACCTACCGCGTAGGTGCTTACGAACCCGTCTATATGGCAATGTATATTCAGGATAAATTCTCCATCCAGAGCCTGTTGTTCAACGTGGGTGTCCGTATCGACCGCTTCGACGCCAACCAGTCTGTTCTGAAAGACCCCTATTTGTTTAGAGATGCCTATAGAGTGGGTGAAATTCGCGGAAGCTTTGATTCCAAGTACATCCCCGGCAACGCCGCAGATGATTGGGTGGTCTATGTGAACCAGTCCGATATGACCTTGGATCCCGACAATACCAATATCGTGGCTTTCCGTAGTGGCAACACATGGTACGACGCCAATGGTGCCGAGGTCACTGACCCGACCACCGTTTTGGGTGCCACCGGCGGTCCGATCCTGAAAAAAGCCCTCCCGGCTACCTACGTTTCCAAGGTTGACTACGACGCCTTCGAAGATTACAAACCGCAATGGTCTGTGATGCCGCGTCTTTCCTTCTCCTTCCCGGTGAGCAACAAATCATTGTTCTATGCCCACTACAACATCATCACCTCTCGTCCGAGCTACCTCCGTCTGGACCCGATCAGCTATCTCTGGATTGAGAAGTACAACACCCCCGATTCCCGCGTCAACAACCCGCGTCTGAAACCCTCCAAGACCATCGACTATGAATTGGGTTTCCGTCAGGCCATCGGCGAAAGCTCCGCTTTGAGCTTGGCCGCATACTATAGAGAGGAACGTGACCAGATCCAAGCCTACCGTTACTCCGGTGCATATCCCACCACCTATTATTCTTATGACAATATCGACTTCGGTACAGTGCAGGGCTTCACGGTCAGCTATGACCTCCAGCGCACCAAGAACATCACCCTCCGTGCAAGCTACACGTTGCAGTTTGCAAAAGGTACCGGTTCTTCCGCCACTTCCGGTCTGGCCATCATCTCTTCCGGTCAGCCCAACTTGCGTACCCTCACTAACCTGAGCTTCGACCAGCGCCACAAACTGGCCGCTACGATTGACTACCGTTTCGGTTGGGGCGGCGACTACAACGGCCCGACTGTCCGCAAGGAAAAGAACGGCAAGGTGAAAGAAACCAAAGTTTTGGAAGGCTTCGGCGTCAACCTCAACTTCTCCGCAGGTTCTGGTATGCCTTACAGCCGTTCCAGCAAGCCCTACTCCATCTATGTCAGCGGTACGAAGAGCCAGCTCGCCGGTACCATCAACGGTTCCAATATGCCGTGGATCTTCCAGTGCGACCTCCGTATCAACAAATCCTTCATGCTGAGCCTCAAGAAAGACGAGAAGGGTGAAACCACCAAGAGAGGATTCCTCGATGTCTATCTGGAAGTGTTGAACCTCTTCAACTTCAAGAATGTTATTTATGTATATGAATATACCGGTAACGCCGACGATGATGGTTATCTGACCGCTACTGAATATCAGCAACAGATCAACTCCCAGGTCAGTGTCGCTTCCTATAGCAACTACTACCTGATGAGAATGCAGGATCCGTACAACTACACAAGACCTACCCGTGTGGTATTGGGTGTCAGTTTCTCTTTTTAATCAACCGTAGAAAAAAAATTATAGAATATGAAAAATATCAGTAAGCTTTTAGTTCTCGCAGCTGCCCTGTTGATGACATTCGGTTCTGTTCAGGCTGAAAAGTACAGGGGCGGTTCCGCGGTTTCGAGAATTCAACCCCGTGCGGCTGCTACTTGTTTGCCTGCATCCAATTCCAACCAGCTGCTTGTCAACAACGTGCGCGCCTACTTGGAAACAAACGGTACTATGTGGTTTGAAGAAATCGCACAGTATGAAATTCCGTATGGCTCTGGAAAAACTTCCATGTTTGCTGCGGCCCTTTGGATCGGCGGTATGGATATCAACGACCAGCTGAAACTGGCCGCCGTCCGTTTCCGCCAACGCGGTGACGATTTCTGGACAGGCCCTCTCACATTGAATGGTGCTTCCATTACCCAGCAAACCTGCGCCGATTACGATAAATTCTACAAGATCACCCGCGCAGAGGTGGAAGACCATATTGCCAACTGGCAGAATTCAGACTATACGATGCCCAACAGCATCCGTGACTGGCCGGCCCATCCGTACGACCTTTCCGCAGGACAATCCTATTATCTCGCCCCCTTCTTCGACTACGATGAAGATGGTGAATACAACCCTGCAAACGGTGACTATCCGTACTATGACCTTGACAACGAACTCTGCCCGTGGACCACGGCCAACCGCGCTCTTGCCGCTGCCGGCCAACTGCCCAAAACCCCCGAAGAGAGAATGGGTATCTCCTCCGGTATGGTTTATGCCGACCATGTGTTGAAAGGTGACCAGACCCTTTACTGGATCTTCAACGACAAGGGCGGCTCCCACACAGAATCACAGGGTTCTCCCATCGGTTTGGAAATCCGTGCACAGGCATTCGGCTTCTCCACCAACGATGAGTTGAACAACATGACGTTCTACAGCTACGAGATTATCAACCGTTCCACCTACGACTTGACCAACACTTATTTCTCACAGTGGGTTGACCCCGACTTGGGTTATGCCGACGATGACTATGTGGGTTGCGATGTTGCCCGTGGTTTGGGCTATTGCTACAATGGTAGAAACATCGACGGTCAGGGCTTGGTGCAGCACTATGGTGCCCAGCCACCTGCGGTCGGTGTGGACTTCTTCCAGGGTCCTTACCTCGACCCCGATGGTTATGACAACCCCTCCTTCAACGGTCCAGCTGAATTCGGTCCGACAATGGGTGGAAGCTGCGAGATTGTGGGTTTGGACGGCCAGATGAAGGCTTTCTCTTGGAATCCCGATCCGGACAGCGATTCTGTTGTCATGGTAGAGGATTCAATGGTGCTGGTTCGCGCCGAAGCTATCAACGGTGTGAACTTCGGTGACGGTATTGTGGATAATGAACGTTTCGGTATGCGCCGTTTCGTTTATCACAATAATGACAACTCTGTTGTCGGTGACCCCGATGTGGCTTTCGAGTACTACAATATGTTGCGTGGTATCTGGAAAGATAACTTGAAAATGAAATACGGCGCCAATGCCCACCCGCAGAACGGTGCTTTCGGTCCGCCGTGTGACTTCATGTTCCCCGGTCTTACCGACCCGTGTAACTGGGGTACACTTGGTGAAATACCGGCTCCATCCACTTATAACAACTCCGCTGACGGCTGGACAGAAACCGCTGTCGGTAATGCTCCTGCTGACCGTCGTTTCATGCAGTCTGCCGGTCCCTTCACCCTTCATGCCGGTGCTGTCAACTACATTACCGTCGGTATTCCGTGGGCTCGCGCTACAAGCGGTGGCGCTGCCGCCTCTGTTGACGCTCTGAAAGTGGCTGACGACAAGTGCCAGTCCTTGTTTGAAAACTGCTTCAAGGTTTTGGACGGCCCCGATGCTCCGGACCTCACCATTGAAGAAATGAACAACCAGTTGATCCTCTATCTCAGCAATGCTGAATCCAGCAACAACTACCGTGAGGGCTATGAGGAAGAAGATCCTTCCATTTCAGAATCCCGTATAGACGAGGTTATTTATACTCTTTATGATACGGTACGTTGTCAGATCAACGGCGTAGATACGTTCCTCCTCCAGGCTCGCGACAGTTCCGCTTTTGAAGAAATTGTTTACGACAGAAAATATCGTTTTGAGGGTTATATGATTTACCAGTGCATCAATGAATACGTGAGCGCAACGGATATCGGTGACCTTGACAAAATCCGCCTGATCGCCCAGTGCGATATTCAGAATGGTGTCAGCCAGTTGGTGAACTGGGTTTATGATGACGCTATCGGTACGAGCGCCCCGCAATTGAAAGTAAATGGTGAAGACCAGGGTCTCCGTCACTCTTTCTTGATTACGGAAGACGCCTTTGCAACGACCTCAACCCAACTGGTTAACCATAAAAAATACTATTTCCTCGTTTTGGCGTATGCCTACAACAATTTCGCGCCTTATTCAACGGAACCCGGTGTAGAACATGGCCTTGAAGGACAGAAAGTCACTTTCCTCGCCGGCCGTCGCAATATCGGTGATGTTGAAAATTCTGGTAAACCCTATGTGGGCATCCCGCATGACCCGCAACAGGAGAATGGTGGTACCGTCGTCAACTGCGAGTATGGTACACAACCGATGATTACCCGTATCGAAGGACAGGGCAATGGTGGTTTCTTCCTCGATCTGACCGACGAATGCCGCGACCAGATTTTAAAGAACGGCAAAATGGACAAACTTACCTATAAGAACAACCATGGACCTATCAACGTGAAGGTGATTAACCCCCTGAAGGTTCAGCCGAAGGATTATGTGATCAAGTTTGTTGAACCAGAAGACACGGTCGTCACTCCCCAGACAGAATGGGTGCTTCAAGTGCTGGACGACAACGGGAATGTTGAAGATGAAATTCCTTCAGAATTCGCCATTTCCGTCGTCAATGAGCAGATGATCAGTTATGAAGATCCTTCCACTAAGGTTTTCATTGACCATGGTATTTCTGTCTCCATTCTGGATTATCCTTTCCAGATTCATCAGGACAACCTCGCTGAATGGGTGAAAAACAATGGTGGATACACTTATAGAAATATTTCTTCCTATACACAGGTTGACCTCGTCGGTTCCGAAATTTCTTATGCTGACGAGACAAAACAATGGTTGGGTGGTGTGACAGATATAGATGGAAACTACCCCTCCAACTGGATTCGTTCCGGTGTGCAGGAAGCTGGTGCTTGGGACGATGCTTCCGGCACACAGGATGGTGTGGAAGACGAGTACTCCAAATGGAAGACGGAAGACTTCTTCCAGTTGATGTCAAGAGGAACCTTGAATGCTTCTTGGAGAGCACGTGCATGGAAGGATCCGGATGCACAATTTGAAAAAGTGGTTAACGGGACATGGGCTCCTTATGTTTTGAGCTCGCCCTACTATGCCGGTCCGCAGGCGAAATTCATCTCTCCTGACTGGATTGGACCCCACAAAGTTGGCAATAATGACGATGCAGTTCCCACACCCTATTACTGGAGTTTCCAGGATATGGCAAAAACATCATGGTGCCCCGGTTATAACCAGACATTGACCAATCTCTACTCTGTTGACATCATTCTTACCCCCGATAAGAATAAATGGACGCGTTGCGTTGTCCTTGAGTCTTGCGATGATTACACGAAGTCTGAGGGGAACGCTCTTCCGTACGAACCGCGTAAACATGCTTCCGTTGACAAAAACGGTAACCCTGACGGCACAGGTGAAGGTATGGGTTGGTTCCCGGGCTACGCCATCAATGTGGAAACTGGCGAGCGTCTGAACATCATGTTCGCAGAGAACTCTTCTGATCCGGCCAATAATGGTAACGATATGTTGTTCAACCCCACTACTACGTATGCCAAGCTTTTGAACCCCACAGTATTTGGTTTATCGGAAGCTGATACAATCATCCCCGAATCATACTATAATAGTTTGTTTGAACAATTTCCCGAAAATTATGGTACTGACTTTGAGGCTCCGTGCTGGGGCGGTAGACACTATATCTATGTAGTCGGTAGCTCTGGTAATACAGCATCTGTTTACTATCTTAATAACAACCAGCATCGGAATTTCCAGACTGAATTTGACTGCGGTCCCTACGATGAAGGTGCATGGCTGATGAATAAATTCAATTCATTTGTGAATATCTCCGACTATAACAACCAGCAGCGTAAAAACAAGAAGGCTCAATTGTTCAATAACGTGATGTGGACGAGCATCCCGATGCCGGCATTCAGACAGGAAGAAAACTGGCTCTCGAATGATGCGACCATCAAGATTCGTGTGTCTCGTCCGTATATGCGTTACGCTTCCGGTGTGGGCGTAGGTCCTGCAGTGACGGAAAACGACAATTATCCGATGTACTCCTTCACCACGAAGAATATCGCTGCCCAGACTGGCCAGGCCCAAAATGGTGACCTTACAGATCAGGTGCTTCAGAAGATCAACATTGTTCCGAACCCGTATTATGGATACTCCACATACGAGGGCGGCGCTCTTGAAACTTACGTCAAGATTGTGAACCTCCCGACATACGAGGACGGTGCCTCTCAGGTGACGATTTCCATCTACACCGTAGGCGGCATTCTCGTCCGTCGTCTCACCAAAGGCGATGCTTCCACCTTCGTGGATTGGGATCTGAAGAACTCTGCCAACATCCCTGTTTCCAGCGGTATCTACATCATTCATGTGAACGCTCCGGGCATCGGCGAAAGAACCCTCAAATTCTTCGCTGCTATGCGTCCGACTGACTTAAATGCATTCTAACAGAATTATTAATTTGCTAAAAATCACGACTATGAATAAAACATACAAAACATTAATAATTTTTGCCCTCATAGGCATGTTGGCTGCATTGTCAGTTAACGTTTACGCAGGTAACCGCGACCGTTCAGGTCAGTCCGGTGCGCAGCACCTCCTCATCGACCCGTGGGCCCGTTCCACTGGTTGGGGAACTGCCGGTGTCGCAGAAATCCGCGGCTTGGAAGCCATGTATTCCAACATCGGCGGTATGTCCTTCGTCAACAAGACGGAATTGGCTTTCTCCCGTACACAATACCTTGTCGGTTCAGGTGCAGGGATCAACATCAACACCTTCGCTCTTGCTCAGGCATTGAAGTTCAAAAACAAGGAAACCGGACGCCAACGCGATTTTGGCGTTCTCGGTGTCTCCTTCTTCACGATGGGATTCGGTGATATCATCAAAACCACCGAAGCACAACCTGAAGGCAATATGGGTACCTTCTCACCCAAGTTGAACTACCTTGGCATCCATTACGCCAAACGTTTCAACGACTACATCTATGGTGGTGTTTCCTTGAAGATTATCACCGAAACCGGTTCTGACGACGCTAGAGCGACGGGCTGGGCCATCGATGCAGGTGTGCAGTATCTCACAGGTCCCTACAAGAACTTCAAGATTGGTTTGACTTTGAAGAACATTGGTACCCCTATGTCCTACAAGGGTGACGGTCTTGCCGTCCGTGGCGTGGCCAACGGCCTCGACTGGGAACAGACCCTGCAGAGCCGTTCAGCTGCCTATGAGCTCCCCACCATGTTCGTCCTCGGTCTTTCGTATGACTTCCTCATTTGGGGTAAGGAATACAAGGATATGACCAAGGAAGAACGCCAGGACGAGCTCCTTACCCGTGATGATGCCGCCCACAGAATCACACTGGCCGGTTCCTTTACCGCCAATGCGTTCTCCCGCGACATCTTCACCCTCGGCATTGAATATGCCTTCGGTCAATACTTCATGGTCCGCGGCGGTTACAACTTTGAAACAGGTATGTTCAACGTTGAAAAGAGAACCACTTGGTACACAGGTCCCGCACTCGGTGCTACCGTCGGTATTCCGCTCCAGAAGAAAGAAAAGGGCAACGCCAAAATCTATCTTGACTACTCCTATCGCTTTACGACTCAATGGCGCGGTAACCACGCTGTCAGCTTGAAGCTCGCTCTCTAATAACGCACATAAAATTAATGACTTATAACTAAAGAGGCTTTTCATAGGCCTCTTTAGTATTGTTTTATATAAAAAAGGAAAGTTATGAATGAAATCCAATACTATTCTGCAGAGGGTCTGGCACAGTTGAAAGAGGAACTCTTGCAACTTGAAACGGTGGAACGTCCCCGTATTTCCGCAATGATTGCGGAAGCGCGTGACAAAGGCGACCTTTCTGAAAATGCCGAGTATGACTCCGCCAAGGAAGCACAAGGTCTTCTGGAAATGAAAATTGCCAAACTCCAGAATTTGATAGCCAATGCCCGGATCCTTGATGAATCCAAACTTGACACTTCCAAGATACTCATCTATTCTATTGTTACGATCAAAAATCTGAAATCCGGCCAGCAGTTCGTTTATACGATTGTTCCCGAATCCGAAGCCAATTTCAGGGAAGGTAAGATCTCCGTTTCATCGCCTATTGCAAAAGGTTTGCTCGGTAAGAAAGTAGGTGATGTGGCTGAAGTGACCGCCCCGGTCGGCATACTCAATTTTGAAATCATTAAAATTTCGCGATAATGGAAACCTTGTTTACCAAAATCATCAAGGGTGAGATTCCCTGCTATAAAATCGCTGAAAACGACCGTTATTTTGCATTTTTGGACATCAGTCCGCTTGCGAAAGGACACACATTGGTGATTCCAAAGATTCAGAATGATTACATCTTTAACCTCGACGATGATACGGTGGCCGGAATGATGGTTTTTGCCAAGAAAGTGGCCCTTGCCATTCAGGAAAACATTCCTTGTCAACGCATCGGCGTGGCGGTTATCGGCTTGGAAGTCCCCCACGCACACATCCACCTTGTTCCGATCTCCAAAGAGGGCGACCTCAATTTCACGAACCCCCGTTGCAAACTTTCCGATGAGGAATTCCGTCAAGTTGCCGCCAAAATCTCCGCTTCTGTAAAATTGTAGCCATGAAATCTGTTATTGACACGCATCTTTCTGAATTACAGTTAATCAGACCGGATATAGGGAAGAAATATTACGAGATTTCTGCGGGTGGAAATTGTTTTGTTTCGGTTGACCTCATCTATGGTGAAGGCACTTTGGCCCGCATTGAAACCCCCAATGGCTCATATCTGATTGAACGTTATGGCTTTTTCCGTCCCTATGTTTCTATAAAAGACGAAAAAACAGGACATATTATCACAACCTCGCTTATCAATGCAAGTGCCCGCAGTGCCTTAACCCTTGACGGCGTAAACTATTATTTCGCCATTTCGGAACTGTGGAAAAACCAGTGGGCTTGGACAAACGACAAATCCCGTTACCTCGTAAAGTACAAACTCACTATCGATGGTCTTATCCGCGGGTATGTGGAATTATCCAAAGATTTTTCATATCTTCCTAACATAGAATTGATTATGGGTATAGGTGCCTACTATCTGATTCAAATGCAAGAGGAATTGAACCGTTGGGAAGAAGGTGTAAAAGAGATTAAATAAAACAATCATACAATGAAAACTGTCGCTCAACTGCAAGAGATTGCCGCTCAGGTCCGTAGGGACATCATCAGAATGGTCAGCGGAGCCAATTCCGGCCACCCGGGTGGTTCCCTGGGATGCGCAGATTTGGTTACTGCGCTCTATTTCAACGTGATGGATATTGATCCAGACCACTTTACCCGTGAGGGTAGGGGAGAGGACATGTTCTTCCTGTCAAACGGGCATATCTCGCCTATGCTCTATAGCGTGATGGCTCGTCGCGGCTATTTCCCTGTCTCAGAGTTGGCTACATTCCGCAAGTTAGGAACGCGCCTTCAAGGGCACCCCACACCCGTTGAGAAACTCCCCGGCCTTCGTGTCGCCTCCGGTTCCCTGGGTCAGGGCTATTCTGTGGCCATCGGTGCGGCTATTGCTAAAAAAGCTAATGGTGACGACAAAACTGTCTTCGTGCTCGGCGGCGACGGCGAACTTGAAGAGGGTCAGGTGTGGGAAGCCTACATGTTTGCTGGTGCGAAAAAGGTTGACAATCTGATCGCTATCGTTGACTACAACCAAAAGCAGATTGATGGCTCCACCGATGATGTAATGCCGTTGGGCTCGCTGAAAGATAAGTTCACCGCTTTCAACTGGATCGTCCTTGAAATGGACGGCAACAATATGGAAGAGGTCGTTTCCACATTGAACGAGGCCAAGAAGAAACTCCATAATGGCCACCCTGTGGTTATTGTGATGAAAACGGAAATGGGTATGGGTGTGGACTTTATGATGGGAACGCATAAGTGGCACGGAACGCCCCCCAATGCCGAGCAGACCGAAAAAGCCCTTGCCCAGCTTCCCCAAACCTCCTTGGGCGATTACTAAATCCTTTGGCCGTGGAACCTCCCCGAGAAAAGCACCGAAGTTCTTTTGTCCCAATTCCCTTTGCCAGAATCATTTACCGATATTTGGTAAAGAAATTCATACCGCCATTCATCCTTACTTTCTTTTTGTCACTGCTCATCATCCTGATGCAGTTCCTTTGGAAATATGTGGATGATTTGGTTGGTAAAGGTCTGGAATGGTATCTTATTCTGCGCCTGCTTTTCTATGCCTCTGCCACCTTTTTCTCCCTCGCCTTACCCCTTGCTGTGCTTCTTTCTTCCCTGATGACCTTCGGTAATCTGGGCGAAAAGTACGAGATAGTCGCGATGAAGTCTGCGGGCATTTCGGTTACTTCGTTGATGCGCCCCCTTGCATTCCTCTCCCTTCTGATCGGACTTTTCTCCTTTTGGTTTTCCAACAATATTTTGCCGATTGCAAATGTGAAAATGAAAACGCTGCTGTACGAAATCAGGGAGCAGAAACCGGCACTGAGCATCACGGAAGGTGTTTTTTACGATGGCTTTGGGGACTATACAATCCGTGTTGGAAAGAAATATCTTGATAATGAGAATATTGAGGATGTCGTTATTTACGATCATTCCCGCCGTATGGGCAACCAGACCATGACGTACGCCAAGCGGGGCACAATGACGATGACCCCCGACAAACACTACTTCCTTTTCACCCTTTACGACGGCTTCTATTGGGATGAAAGCCGCAATCAGGATAGTCGCCGCGCCTCCTATCCGCTCTTTTTTATGAAATTTGAAAAGCAGTACATGAAATTCGACCTTTCCTCCTTTGAAATGCAGAAGGCGGATGAGTCGTTCTTCAAGTCAAGTCAGCAGTCGATGACAGTTCAGGAACTTTCGGCGGAAATCGACACCATCCAGCAGGAACGAACCAAAAGGTTGCAGCGGGTGGCAACCCGTTTTTCAGAGCAAACGTATTTCTTTAACAGTCAAATTCTTAAGGACAGTTCTTTCCGTACGCTTACGTTATCAACCCCTGAAATAACTTTTGACAGTCTTCCCCTCCCTTTGCAAAGACAGGTTTTGGATTATGCTTCCCAGCGCTCTCTGGATATCGTAAACATTTGCGAATCTGCGTTTGACATTGTGGATATTGACGACATCATGCTGTTCTCCTACCAGGTGGAATGGCACCGCAAATTCACCCTTGCCCTCGCTTGTTTCCTCTTCTTTTTTATAGGCGCACCCCTCGGCACCATCATACGGAAAGGCGGCATTGGTGTACCACTGGTAATAACTGTGGTCTTTTTCGCCTTCTACTTTGTCATCTCCATTATCGGAGAAAAAATGGCCAAAAGCGGAGACATCCTTCCGTGGATTGGAATGTGGCTCTCCACCTTCATCATCTTCCCTATCTGTGTGTTTTTAACGTACAAGGCCACAATGGATTCAGCTATTCTATCACCGGACACATACTTGAATATCGTAAAAAAAATCAAGCAATTTTTTAGTAGAAAACCCAAACAAAATATTGAAACTCCTGCATAAAATGAAAATACTTCAAATTTGCCCCAAGCCTCCTTTTCCTCCCTCTGACGGGGGAACTATTGCAATGAACAACCTTACACAAGGGTTGTTGAAAGCAGGTGTGTCTGTCAAGGTATTGGCATTGGAAACACCCAAACATTCGTTGCAAACAAACAATATTCCAAATAGTTACATTGAAAAAACACAACTGGAAACGGTATATGCGGACACTTCGGTTAGAGTGCCTGCCGCCGCTCGTGGGCTTTTCTCTCGCCGCTCCTATCAAGTGGATCGTTTTTATTCCAAAGCTTTTGCTGCAAAAATCGCAGAGGTATTGAAAAACGGGGAATACGACATTGTGCATCTTGAATCAGTCTATACCACACCCTACATTCCGGTTATCCGCCAGTATTCCAAGGCCAGAATCGTTCTACGCACACACAATGTCGAGCATCTTATATGGCAACGCATGGCCAGAAATGAACAAAATCTGGCCAAACGGTGGGCAATAAAGATATTTTCCAATCAGTTGAAACGCTATGAATGTTCATTGGAAAGTCAAGTTGATGGATTTGCTGCCATTTCAACGCCTGACAACCAGTTCTTTAAAGAAATTTGTCCACAGGTTCCATGTTCCGTCATCCCATTTGGCATTGATTTGGATGACTATGAGCCTGAAGAGGATTATATGCCGTCAGACAAACCGGAGCTGTTTCACATCGGGAGTATGGACTGGATGCCTAATGTTGAGGGAGTTGAGTGGTTTTTGGATGAGGTCTGGCCTTCCATTTTACAGGAATTTCCTGAAGTGACATTCACGATTGCCGGACGAAAAATCCCTGCGGAAATCAGCCGGCGCACCGACCGCAACGTCGTTGTGGCGGGTGAGGTGGCTTCCGCCAATGAGTTCATGCTCTCAAAGGACATCATGATAGTCCCCATTCTTGCAGGCAGCGGGATCCGCGTGAAAATCATTGAAGGAATGGCACTTGGCAAGGTGATTATCACGACTACCATCGGCGCGGAAGGTTTGGATGTGGAGAACGGGAAAAACATCCTGATTGCCGACACCCCCGAAGAATTTGTCAGCGCTGTGGAGAAATGTGTGAAAACGCCCGACCTTTGCGCCATCCTCGGCGAAAATGCCCGCAACTTCGTTTCATTGAATCATAATAATGAACAAATAACGTTGAAACTTATTGATTTTTACCGCTCTCTTCTTGGATAAATGGAACACCACCCGTATAAATACTTGTCAAAAATCAACTATCCGTCCGACTTGAAGAAGCTGGACGTTTCGGAACTTCCCGCCTTGTGTGAGGAGTTGCGCGATTATATCATTACTGAAACGGCGGAAAATCCAGGGCATCTCGGCTCCAGTCTCGGCACGGTGGAACTGACCGTGGCCATCCACTATGTATTTGATACTCCCAATGACAAACTGGTATGGGACGTGGGACATCAGGCGTATGCCCACAAGATACTCACGGGACGTAAAGAACGTTTTCATACAAATCGCAAGTATCATGGAATCAGTGGTTTCCCGAAAATGTCGGAGAGTGAATACGATGCTTTCGGCACAGGCCACTCCTCCACCTCCATCTCAGCAGTATTGGGAATGGCTGTGGCAGGGCACCTTTCCGGCAATGACGAAAAGAACTACATTGCCGTCATCGGTGACGGATCAATGGGAGGCGGTATGGCTTTCGAAGCCATCAACCACGCTGCCGATACGAAAGCGAATATCCTCATTATCCTTAATGATAATAAAATAGCTATCGACAAGAATGTCGGGGCAATGAGTCGTTATTTGCTGAAAATCACATCATCGGCTTCCTACAACAGGATGAAAAGCCGTATTTGGAACTTTTTCACCAGCAAACGGCCGAGCCATAGTCGTGTGGTCCGCTTCTTCAGCAATATCGGTAACTCATTGAAAGGCTTTCTTTTAAGAGGAAGCAACCTCTTCCAATCGCTGGGATTCCGCTATTTCGGCCCGGTGGACGGACATGATGTGGTGGGGTTGGTCAATACCCTGCGGGATCTGAAATCCATCAAGGGAGCGAGGCTGTTGCACACCATCACTGTAAAAGGTAAAGGATTGCTTCTCGCCGAGGAAAATCAGATATCCTACCATGCGCCTGGCCGCTTTGATCCGGAAACGGGCGAAATCATAAAGCCCGACATAGAGGGACAACCCATTAAATATCAGGATGTTTTTGGAGAAACCATTTTGGAATTGGCTCGTCGGGACGAGAAAGTGGTGGGTATCACCCCCGCCATGGCGCCCGGCTGCTCTCTTACCATTATGCGCAAGGTATTCCCTGACAGAGTGTTTGATGTAGGTATAGCCGAACAGCATGCTGTCACGTTTGCCGCCGGACTCGTCTCGCAGGGAATGGTGCCCTTCTGCAACATCTACTCCTCGTTCCTCCAGCGGGCCTACGACCAGATTGTTCACGATGTGGCGTTGCAGAAGCTGCCCGTGATCCTCTGCATCGACCGTGCGGGGATTGTGGGGGAGGATGGTGCCACACACCATGGTCTTTTCGATCTCGCATTCCTCCGTGCCGTTCCCAATCTCATCATCGCCTCCCCGATGAACGAAGCCGACCTCCGCAATATGATGTACACCGCTTACATTCATCGCGATATGCCCTTTGCCCTCCGTTACCCCCGGGGACGGGGCGTGCTTAAAGAATGGCAGGTGCCTTTTGAAGAGGTGCCCATTGGAAAGGCGCGGATTGTCACAAAGGGAACAGAGGTGGCCGTCCTCTCCATCGGTCCTCTCGGCAACCACGTTCAGGAGGCACTGGGAGTATTGGCTAAGGAAGGTATCACTCCCACCCATGTAGATATGCGTTACCTTGCTCCTTTGGATAAGGATTTGTTGAAGGAAATAGTTGAGAACCACAAAATTATCATTACGGTGGAAGATGGAATTCAGCAAGGCGGACTCTTTTCTGCCATTTCAGAGTTTTGTTCGGAAAACAAAACCCTTCTCCCTATCCTGCCCATTGCCGTGGACGGGCGTTTCGTGGAACACGGAGATATGGAATCGCTGTACAGGGAACTTCGGTTCGATTCTTCTTCAATTGCCGAAAAGGTTCGTTTTGCATGGTTGAATCTAAATAAATAGTCGTACCTTTGCCCCCCACTTAAAACAAAAGGTAAGTTATGCGAAAATCAGGTTTTTATAAGTTGTCTGTCATTGTCCTGCTGCTCTTTTTTGTCAGCTGCAGTTCAAAAAAAGATAAATTAGACCAGCCGGTTTCTTCTGCTGACGTACAGTATCCAGTGATTACCATTACAGATAACTATTCGATGGGCAATGAGCTTCCTTTATATGAACTGTCAAAGGATTTCGTGAAAAACTTGATTTTGGGTGGAGACAACTACGACGGCACACAGGTGACAATGCATGTCTCCCTTCCCGATGAGTGGGGATTGATTGGGATTGAAAGAATGTCGCAGGGACGGGAGTTGTGGCTCGTGCAGTCGAAAAACAGAGAATGGACCTATCTCGTCATCACTTCCGGCTCGGGCACGCAGCGCATTTTGGATGCCGTCCCCATTGGCCTTGACCTGGCCAAGGAGGACAGCAACACGCTTGAGCGCGAGGAATGGAGCTGGCACCGCGACGAGGACGGCGCCTTCATCGTGGACAAATATTATGAATGGAAAAAATCCATCGCTGGCGCCACCACCTTCGAGACTGACGATTATGTCCGTACAGACTTTGCCCAGGACAAATATGTAATTAATGACATGGGCCGCTTTGACTGCTATCCGCAAGATATAGCCGACACTTTACAATACAAGGTCGTCGTGCTTTACCGTGGCCAACAAACCTTCGCTGAGGATTGGGACGAGAAGACGGAATACATTGAGGCTTTTTGCGAGGATCAGAAACTCTATTATTGCTGTGTCCGGGACAACTTCAACCACGTTTCCGTATCGGATTACCTTTCCAATGACATTCTTACCCTCGACATCACTCCTGAAATCACTTCCGATTCGGTGGGAATGATCCTGTACCAGAATGGAAAACCACCCAAACATGTGAATTTCAGAGGTGTGGAATACCTTCAAATGGAAATACAAAAATATTTTAAAAACTAAAGTCATATTTTATGAAAGAAGAACGCGCTATGACCATGAACTCGGTCGCCAATTTCTTGAAAAAGTCGCCGAACGACTTCACCAAAGCGGACATAATCCGTTTCGTTGAGGAAAATGAAATCAAGATGGTCAATTTCCGTTATGTCGCAGGTGACGGGAGGCTGAAAACGCTTAACTTCATCCTTCACAGCCGCGAGTATCTGGAACAAATCCTCTCTTGTGGCGAACGGGTGGACGGCTCCAACATCTTCCCTGCATTTATCCACGCCGGTTCCAGTGACATGTATGTGATCCCCCGTTTCAAGACCGCTTTCGTGGATCCTTTTGCAACAATCCCCACTCTCTCTTTCCTCTGTTCCTATTTTAATAAAGATGGTCTTCCGATGGAAAATTCCCCGGAATACATTCTTCGCAAAGCGGTCAAGTCGTTCAAGGAAGTGACTGGTATGGAGTTCCAGGCAATGGGCGAACTGGAATATTACGTGATTGGGGAAAAGGAAGATTTGTATCAGACCCCCGACCAGAAAGGGTATCACGAATCTTCTCCTTTCACCAAGTTTGAGGAATTCCGCACCCAATGTATGCTTTACATTGCTGAGGTGGGCGGCCAGATTAAGTATGGTCACTCTGAAGTGGGCAACTTCACCCTTGATAACAAAATATATGAACAAAACGAAATAGAGTTCTTGGTTACGGATGTGCAGGATGCGGCCGACCAGTTGGTGCTGGCCAAATGGGTCATCCGCAGCCTCGCCTACCAATACGGCCTGGATGTGACCTTCGCTCCGAAGATTACCGCGGGCAAAGCCGGCAGTGGACTCCATATTCACACCCGCATCGTGAAAAACGGGGTGAACCAAATGGTGGAGAAAGGCAAACTCAATTCCATCGCCCGCACGGCCATCGCCGGTTATATGACGTGTGCTTCCTCGCTCACGGCGTTCGGCAACACCAACCCCACCTCCTATTTCCGTCTTGTTCCTCATCAGGAGGCACCCACCTCCATCTGCTGGGGCGACCGCAACCGCTCTGTCCTCGTGCGCGTGCCGCTCGGCTGGACCAGCGCTACGGATATGGTGGCCATCGCCAATCCCAACGAGAAGGCCAACAACGAGGACCACTCCCAGAAGCAGACGGTCGAATTCCGCTGCCCCGATGGCTCCGCTGACATTTATCTGCTGCTGGCCGGCTTGGTTGTCGCCGCCCGCCATGGCTTCGAAATGCAGGGCGCCCTCGATTTTGCAGCCAAGACCTACGTCGATGTCAACATCCACAAGGTGGAGAACAAGGCCAAGCTCGAAAGCCTTGCCCAGCTGCCTGCCTCCTGCGCCGAATCCGCCGAGCAGCTTTCCGCCCATCGCAGCATCTTCGAAGCCCACGGTGTCTTCAATTCCGAAATGATTGACGACATCATTAAGCAGCTGAAGAGTTTCGATGATGCCGACATCCGTCAGCGTCTGGAAAAGGATCCCGGCCTTATGCTTGAAATGGTACACAAATATTTTTATTGCGGTTAGTAAAAGAAAATGCCATGCCTGCCTATGCTATTATAATCATCGCTGTGATCCCGTCTCTCATCGTGGCGGTCACGGCTTTCGTCCTCGCCAAGCACTTTGTGGAGAACGATCAGAAGAAAAGACTCCTTGAACTCAAGTTTCACTCAAAGGAATTGGTGACCCCGGTCAGACTACAGGCCTATGAACGGATGGCCATGTTTCTGGAACGTATAGATCCGAATCAACTGCTGTTCAGAGTGTCGAACCCCGAACTCACCGCCTACCAGATGCAGACGATTCTGCTCGCCACCATCCGCAGTGAATATGAGCATAACTTGTCGCAGCAAGTCTATATTTCACCAGAAGCGTGGGAAGGCATAAAAAACGCAAAAGAGAAGGTTGTGAACATCATCAACCTTGCTGCCGGGCATTTGGACGAAGGGGCAATGGCCACCGATCTGGCAGGTGCGGTGTTGGCTGCGGTTGCTGACACGTCACCGACAGCCTCTGCGATGGAACGACTGAAGAAAGACGTTGCGCTTCTATATTAAAATATTGGTAAACAATAAGTTATATATTTTCAGGGCGAAAGAATCCATTCTTTCGCCCTGATTTTTTTTTGTCAAAACGTCAGAATTTTTTCTTTTTAGGATGTGTCAGAGAAATATTTATCAAATTTTGCCTGTGAATAACAATTAATGAAAAAAAATTAAGACACTGATATACAAAAAAATATAGCAATGTTTAAAAGTTGTTGAAAACTCCGAAAACCCGCTTTGCTGTTGAAGTTCAAAAAAAAAGTGCGCAAGTGAATGTATGTGCTTATTTTTTTGTATTTTTGCAAGTTGATATATTAAAATGAAAAAGAGTGTTTGAAAGTCTGAAAAAACTGAAACAAAACATGGAAAAACTACGTACAACTGATTGTAAATCAGGGTGTATTTAAATTTGAAATTTATTGAAGAAAATAGAAATATAAAGTAATAATTAAATTCAAAGCAATGAAAAAATTTACGATTTTTTTCCTGATGTTATTTATGTATTTAGGAAATCAGGCACGGTGCGAGTCGGTAACCTCGTCGTTGAATGACGATGGGGTGTCCGGTATATATGTATCGAATGCCGGAGGAAATCATCATGGTTATTTCGCATCAAATGCTTCAGGAAAGCTTGCTTGCAGCTTCGATGGAGACAACGGCCCCAATTCGCCGCGCTCCAAAGGAGTAAAAGGAGTAAAGAGCATTATCGCCACCATTGAGGGGCCCCACTACGCCTGCGCAGACGGCCATGTGAGGCTCACAGCCATCATTGACGATAATGAGCCGAACGACACCATTCAATACACGTATACGTGGTTTGAGAATGGAAGTGCCGTCTATGGTCCGACGACAGGATCGAACTATTATGACTTCAGTGTCTCGGCCCTCTCTTCCGATACGGCTTGGTTCCATGTAGAGGTAACGAAATATTACCCCACATGCATCACCTCTCGCTCCGCGGAATTTTTATTTACAAAGGTTAAGGAGGCGCAGGTGAACCTGACTGCCGAAGCAGGCGGCTGCTCCACCGCTCTCCTTACCGCCACCTTCCATTCCCCAACCCCGGGTGCCACCCCGGTTGAATATACATGGTTGAACGGAGATACCCCGAAGGGCTATACTACTGAACCCACTTTTGTGGTGTCAGAGAGTGGCTCCTACCGTGTCGCCGTCACCTACCAGGTCGGTGATGTTTATTGCACGGACACCTCCGCCACCCCCCAGACGGTGACCATCTCCGGAAACAGCAGCTCCACCCTCATAGCCAACAACTATGATGTCTGCGCAGGAGCCAGTATCCGCCTCACCGCCTCTTCCACAGGTACCTCCTACACATGGTATGATGGCACCACCCGCCTTGATGCCACCGACGGTACGATTACAGTATCCGCCCTTACGGAAGGCACCCACCATTTCCGCTATGTGGACAATAGCGGTTGTACCGCCGACACGGATGTGGTCGCCCACACCTTCTCCCCACAGTTGAGATCGGAGAGCATCCCGAGCACGTGTACTTCTAGTAGTACTACCGGGCTTATCGGTTTTGGAATTGTTATGGACAACTGGGCACTTGCTGGTGTTTCAACTTTCACCTATAGTTGGTACAAGAACAATGAGGATGCCGAAGACACCGATTCTCCGGCGTGGACAACAGAGTTAAATCGAAACGACGTGAGCCCCAACAGAATTTTTGCCTATGTTGTTAATGCGGACAGCTCCTGCGCTGCTTGGACTAACACCATAGAATATTGGGTCTACTCTTTGCCGACTATCCAAATCGAGGCCACTTCCGATTCTGTCTGCGCTGGTGCGGAAGTTACCCTCACCCCGGCCATCACCGGATATTCAGAAGCCAATCCTAGCTACACTTGGTCCACGGGAGAACACACAGAGAGCATCACCGTGACGGTGAATACCGCCAGCGACTATTGGGTTGAAGTCAGACCCAGTATTGAAAGATGTACCTCCCGCGACACCATTCACATTGGCGTGATGCCGGAAATCGGTGAGCCGACCGTGAAAGTGGAAGGCAATCTCTCCACGACACCCTACACACTCGTAAGCGGTGCCTATAGCACCGTATGCGACGGGGCCCAAGTGAGAGTGTCAGCTACCTTCACCGATGCACCTCGCGCTGACTATATATATAAATGGTATAGGAACGGCATCGAGATCCCCGGTGTTGATTCCGCCTCCTTTATTGACGATTTGACCAACTCTACTGACGAGCCGATCAACGTACAATATAGAGTGGTGGTTTCTTCAGTTGCAGGTTGTGATGCAAAGGATGCACAGTCTTTGATGATCACAGTTCTTCCGGTTCCCGAAATTTACATTACGGGTCCCACCCAGATTTGTGAGGGAACGAATGTCAATCTGGTCGTCAGAGCTTCCTATAACATGACCGACTACCTTTCCGATGATGCCACATATAAATGGTTTGTGGACGGTGTTCAAGATATGTCAATCACTACCCGTACCATGCCGTTGGCCAACCTGTCCGCTTCCACCAACCCGCATCATATCGATGTGATTTCCGGTGTCCCCCAGCTTGCTGGTTGCAGCGTTTGGGGTACAGCCAGTTTTGACGTTCGCGTGGATGCCACTCCTGTTCTCACCCTCCTGGCTTCCGATACGACCGTCTGCAAGGGTGGAGATGTGGAACTTTCTGTCATCGCAGTCAGCTCCAATGAAATTCCGGGTGCCGCCTTCAACTGGATTAACCTGACAACCGAAGATACACTTTTCCAGCAGGGGAACACCATCACCATCACCCCTGACTCAAGTGTGACCTATAAGGTAGATTACTATCAGTACTACACCACAAACTCCCACTTGACATCCTCTTGCAAGGCTACCAGCGATTCCATCAAAATCAATGTAGCCGACATGCCTAAGATTACGGAAGTGAAAGTTTCCCCCGATACCGTTTGCTCCGGCACTCAGGTTACCGTTTATGCAGTTTCCGAAGTCAACACGGGTGACGCTCCTTCTACTAATATATATAAATGGTATAGAAATGGTGTGGAAATCGCCGGTGTGACGGATTCCACATTCACAGAAACCCTCTATTGCGAAAACAATATTGAAGCAAGATATATCTATACCGTGACAATGAGCCAGAGCATCAGCGGCTGCGCTTCCGATACCGTTGTCTTCGATACGGTTTATGTGCGTCCGATGCCCACTGTTGAAATCACCGGTGCTCCGATGGTATGTTTGAACGACACCGTCAAACTGACTGCTAACATCAATGACAATTTCAACAACTATAATTATGAATGGAGAGAATCCAATGCCCCGTTCGCGACTGACACCACCAGCATTGATACTGTTCTCCCCACCCGTACCTATCCTTACGAGTTCACTTTCGTGATGACCAATCCTACCACCGGTTGCACAATGACAAGCGAGCCTTATTATGTATATGTCAACGATACCATCTATGTCCAGATCACCCACGATCAGGATTCTGTCTGTGCCGGTACGGAAGTGACCTTCACCGCCAATATCGGTAATCAGCTCACTACGGGTATCCTCTACAACTGGTACAGTGATGCGACGACAACGACAGCTATCCCTGGTGCCACCTCCCAGACTTGCACCCACATTCCTGCCGCTACCGCTGGTGAATATCAGAAGTACAGCGTACAGATCCAGCAGACCGGTATCAACTGCAAGGCAGTTGGTGTGGACTCTGTGAAGGTGATTGCCAAACCCAATCTCCTTATTGAAACTGTCGATACTCGTGACACTATCTGCAATGGTGGCCACGTTGCTTTCAAAGCCACTATCAATGGCGCTGAAGATAATAACGGAACCTACACTTGGTACAAAAACGGTGTTGTGATGAATGGTTGCATCACCAATTCCATCAGCGATGATCCGATGGTGACCAATACAGGCAATGTAATCTATTCCGTCCGCTTCGTCCAGAATGGCACGGGTTGCGACACCACTGTTTCCGACACTATCTATGTAATCAAGAACATCAACATTGCCATCGCTCTCAATGAGACACCTTCACAGTATCTCTGCGACGCTGATTCCAATAAGATTTCCTTGAAGAGTGAAGTGACTGCCGACGGTGGTTCTCTGCCGACCTCTTATGCAACACCCCCCACCTATACGTGGTATCTTGATGGTGGTATGATCCAGACAGGTACTACGGACACTCTCGCTGAGACAATTGTAAGACCCGAAGGTTCTTACCTCTATACAGTGAAGGTTGACCGTGGCGACGGTTGCACAGCTGAAAGCGTCAACTTCCCCATATATATATATGGTACACCCAATGTTGAAACCGTCTTTAGTGATACCACGGTTTGCTTGAATGGCTCTGTGGATTTCGAAGCTGTTGTTGCCAACAATGCCAGCAACGTTTCCTATAAGTGGTATGTTGATGATGCAGAAGTGACAGGTGCCACCTCTGCCAACTTCCATTATGAGTTCGCCACTGCCGGAAACCACGATGTGGTTGTTGAAGTCAAACGCAATGGAACCAACGGTGCTGATTGCACGGGCTTCGATACTACTACTGTCAAAGTTTCAGCTGTTCCTGAAATCGTAGTGGAAATCTCTTTGCCCGACACGATTTGCAACGGCCAAACAGTTACGGTTGGCGTTACTACCACTCCCGGTATTGACAATGAGGAATACACCTACACTTGGTACAGAAATGGTGAAATTCTGAATGGCGTTACGGGAACGACCTTTACTGATGATCCTGTAAATAACAGCAGCAACATTGCGAAAGTTATTTATGGTGTCACCGCCACCCAAGCCAGCAGCGGTTGCCAATCAATCACGAAATATGATACCCTTTACATCCAGCCCGCTCCCGAGGTACACATTACCGGTACCCCGCTTGTCTGTTTTGAGGACACTGTCCGTTTGACTGTCAATGTTGAAGCAGGCTATACTCCGACTGAATATGCTTGGTATAAGGATAATGCTGATATGTCTGTCAATGATTCAGAATACAAAGAAGCTGCTGCAAGCAGAGCATATCCTTACATTTATAAAGCAGTTGTTACCTATCGCCCCGGTTGCACTGTTGAAACAGAACCCTTCTATGTCTATGTGAATGACTCCATCAATGCACAGATTACGCATAATCAGGATAGCATTTGCGCTGGCAGCGAAGTTACTTTCACAGCTAACATTGGTAACTTCACAACAGAGAACATCACTTATCAATGGTATGAAATTGTTGGTGTTGATACCAATTTACTTAATGGCGAAAACAATAATACTTTGACAAAGAATCCCACCACAATGGGTTACAACAAGTACTTTGTCCGCATCCGTCAGCAAAATACAGACTGCCCGGCCACAGGTACTGATTCCGTCAAAGTGATTGGTATGCCCGCAGTTACTATCGCCCAAACTCCTGCTCAAGATACAGTTTGCAATGGTTATGAATACACATTCAAGGCAAATGTCTCTACGAGCAGCAACGGTACGTATGTATGGACACGTAACGGAGCGATCCTTTCCAACAGCCAGGCTGACCAGTCTATCCTTTATGATGCTCCGGAAGCAACGGGTTCCGACATTCAGCAGTTCATCTATGGAGTCCGCTTCACGCAAGAAGGTACAGGCTGCGATACAACCGTCTATGATACGGTCTATGTTGTTCCTGCATACACGGTCACGATTACCGGCACGCAGGATACTTGCTATGATAACACCACTGCCACTCAGGTTGAGCTGAAGGCCACCGTTTCCGACAACTATCCGGGTATTAATTCAACAATTACTTGGAGCAAGAACGGTGTTGCTTCCACTGCTGCAACCCTTACTGGCAATACTGATACTAAGACAGAAAATCTCACTGACGGCACCTACATCTTCACTGCCCTTGTTGCTGGTGACTATGGTTGTAGTGTGGAAAGCGAACCCTTCACTGTTAATGTTTACTCCAACCCGATTCCGGAGATTGCAGTTTCCGATTCCACTATCTGTGTGAATGGCGAAGTTGCTTTTGAAGTTCGTATTGCTAATGGTGATGAAAATGTGACTTATCAGTGGTTCTGTCCGGATTCTGTAGGTTATGCTACGGCTTCCACCTATACGCATACATTCACAACAGCTGCTGATGTTATTGCCAAAGTGAAAGCTGTCCGTAATGGCCTCTGCTCTGCAGAAGCTACGCAGACTATTCATGTGAATGAGGTTCCGACGGTGCAAATTGCTGATGCAATTTCTGATACAATTTGCGGCGGTTTGGAAATCCTTCTTTCTGCAAGAAATGCTTCTTCAACCATTATTCCTGCTGAAGCATATACTTATACTTGGTATAAGAATGGCATCGAAGTTGAAGGAGTTACTGATACAAACTATAGAGATATTCCTGAAGCCGTTGCCAACCAGTACACCACTTATATTTATGGTGTGACGGCTTCTCAGCCCAGCAGCGGCTGTGTTTCTGGAATGAGCCTTGACACGGTCGTTATTGCTCCGATGCCGACGGTGGCTATCAGCGGCGACCAGGATGTTTGCGAGGGTGACGGCAACATCAGCCTTGTTGCGAACCTGAACGACAGCATCGAGGGTGTGACCTATCAATACACATGGAGACTTGAGAACGTGGACATCCACACGGGCAAGAGCTACACAGCGACGAAGGGCGGCGACTCGACCTACACGTACGTTGTGATAGCCACCGACGCGGTCCGCGGGTGCAGCGCGACGAGCGAACCGTACTCTGTGAACGTCCACAAGGCTCCGGTCGTGGCCTTCACGGACACGATCTACTATGTTTGCGACGGCGGCGTGGTGACGCTGACTCCGACCATCAACGACGCGAACATCGGCGGGCTTGTGTACCAGTGGTACAAGGGCAGCGTGGCCGCGGGCAACGAGATCAGTGGCGCGACGGAGTGGAGCTACACGACGAGCGCTAGCGAGACGGGCGACATTGACTACTACATTGTGGTGAAACAGCCTGCGAGCGACTGCAGCGATACTGCGAAGGTGACGGTGAAGACCCCGACCGACCCGACGACGAACATCAGTGTTGACCACAATGTCATCTGCTACGGCGGCCAGGTTGTACTGACTGCGCATACGACGGGCGGCGTTGACAGCATCGCGAACCCGTACATTTACACATGGTACCGGAACGGAGTTGAGATCGAGGGCGCTACGGACAGCCTCGTGGTTGACCGCCCGACGAACATCGACCGCGACACGAACAGCTTCGGCTACTACGCGACGGTGCGCCAGGAAGTGAGCGGCTGCCAGTCAGTGGAGTCGAACACGGTGACGGTGACGGTGTTGCCGAACCCGACGCTGACGATCACGGGCGACCCGATTCTTTGCGGCGCGAACCCGAACGCGAACCTTGCCGCGCACCTGCTTGACAGCGTGGGCAGCTACACATACCAGTGGAAGAAGGACGGCGTGGTGGCCACGGGCGTGAGCACACCGACCTACACGGAGGCTTTGTCGCAGCGCGACTACGCATACGAGTTCCAGGTGATCGCCACCAGCGACAGCACGGGCTGCAGCGCGGTGAGCGAGATGTTCTATGTATATGTGAACGACACGGCGACCTTGGTGGTGACGAGCGACCTTGACACGATCTGCGCTGGCGGCGAGGTGACCTTCACGGCGAACGTGGGAGGCAACTTCAACGACAACGTGACCTACCAGTGGTACGAGGGCACGGCCGCGACGGCCGCGAATGCGGTTGGAGGCGCCACGGGCCGCACGTACACGGTGACGCTTGACGCCACTGGCACGAAGAAATACTACGCACAGGCGTCGATGAACCCGTCAGGCTGCAAGGCCGGCGGCTACGATTCAGTCGAGGTGGTGGGCGACCCGCAGATTGCAGGCGTGAGCATCGAGCCGAGCAGCGATACTCTCTGCGAGGGCAGCGAGATCACTGTGACAGCTACGGCCACCGTGAACAACGGCAGCGCGCGCACGTACACATGGTACCGTAACGGCGAAGAGATCACGGGCGTGACGGACAGCACGTTCAGCGAAGTGCTGACGGCAGAAGGCCTTTCGACAAAATATGTCTACACGGTGAAACTCACGCAGGCATACAGCGGCTGCGCGAGCACGAACACGGTGAAGGACAGCGTCTATGTCGTCCCGATGCCGACGGTAGCTATCAGCGGCGACCAGGATGTTTGCGAGGGTGACGGCAACATCAGCCTTGTTGCGAACCTGAACGACAGCATCGAGGGTGTGACCTATCAATACACATGGAGACTTGAGAACGTGGACATCCACA